>DATDXC010000058.1:0-4347 GCA_035289425.1 Candidatus Nanoarchaeia archaeon | reverse complement strand
AGGGCAAGAACAAGATAATTATGAAAAGAAGGCCAATGTGTCAACTAAACCAAACTACTGCAAGGATAATTCTGCATAACCGAAGAAAGATTTCTTACTTTGATAAGCTGGCTGAAGCCAGCTAGTTTCCACGCAACGCCGGTTTAAAAGACTCTATCCAGAGTGTGGGTTTGCAGCGTCAAACTGAGGTATAATAAGATTTTTCTGCAGAACCATCAACAAAATTTATAAACTAGCACAAAATTTACATCAGGTATGAAAATATTGGCATTGCACTCTGACTTCATTGAGTTTGAGGCGAAGAAAAAAGCAATCAAAGATCCGGAGGAGCTGAGGAATAAAAAGGAAAGGGTGGATGAATGCTTAGTAATTCTCACGGCAATCGAAAGGAGGGATGAGACCCATCCCGATAATGCTGCGAAAAAACTGGTCAGCCACATCAAGGACATCGCTGCCCAGGTGAAAGCCGACACTATCGTCCTCTATCCGTATGTTCATTTGACGAATGATCCGGGAAGCCCAAAAACCGCACTCCATGTATTAGATGCGGCTGAGAAAGAGCTAAAACAAGAATTTAAAGTTTCAAGAAGTCCCTTCGGATGGTACAAAGCTTTTAACATTTCAGTAAAGGGCCACCCCTTATCAGAGCTGTCCAGAGAGTTCGGGCCAGATGAACCAGTGCCTGAAGATTCAAAAAAGGACGAGACAGATTCACTGAAAAAAGAGAGAAAGCTAGCTTCCTATTGGCATATTCTTGATGTAGATGGAAAATTGTATGATGTCGACAAATTCAATTATAGTAAGCATGAAAAATTAAAGACATTCGCCTTCTATGAAAAAGAAAAGTCGAGAGCAGTAAAAGAAGAACCAGCCCATGTAACCATAATGAAAAAATTAGAACTGGTTGACTATGAACCTGCCTCAGATGGCGGAAACCTACGCTACTATCCCAAGGGAAGATTGATGAAGAAATTATTGGAGGAATATGTGACTGATAGGGTTGTGCAATATGGTGGCATGGAAGTTGAAACACCCATCATGTATGACATGCAGCACCCTTCTTTATCGAAGTATCTAGCAAGATTCCCTGCCCGCCAATACCAGATTGAATCAGACAAGAGAAAGTTCTTCTTGAGATTTGCAGCATGTTTCGGCCAATTCCTCATGGCTCATGATGGTACCATTTCATATAAAGACCTGCCATACAAGATTTACGAACTTACCAGATACAGTTTTAGAAGAGAGCAGTCAGGAGAACTGACCGGCTTAAGAAGGTTAAGGGCATTCACCATGCCAGATGTGCATTGTCTGGTAGCTGACCTAAAACAGGCGATGGATGAATTCAATGTAAGGTTTAACTTATGCTTAAGTGTTCTGAGTAGTATAGGCATCGATAATAAAGATATACAGATGGCTTTGAGAACCACAAAGGAGTTCTATGAGAAAAATAAGGGATTCATCCAGCAATTTGTCAAGATACTCGGCAAACCGATATTGTTGGAGATGTGGGATGAACGGATCTTCTATTTCATCTTGAAGTATGAATTCAATTTTGTCGATACTTTAGATAAGGCTTCTGCACTGAGCACAGATCAGATTGATATAGAGAATGGAGAACGGTATGACATCAATTTTACAGACAAGGAAGGGAAGCAGCACCATCCATTGATCCTCCACTGCTCGCCATCAGGAGCCATTGAAAGAATCATGTACGCATTGTTGGAAAAGGCAGCGTTTGACATGAAAGAAGGCAAAACTGCGTCCTTGCCATTATGGCTCAGTCCGACGCAGGTCAGAGTCATCCCAATTTCAGAAGAATTCAATGGTTTAGCAGAAAAGATAACAGACGACCTTCTACAAAATAACATCCGGGCAGACCTCGATGATAGGGCATTGCATATAGGGAAGAAAATCAGAGAAGCAGCTACCCAATGGACCCCCTACATAGTTGCTATTGGAGAGAATGAGAAGAAATCTGGAAAACTTGCAGTCACAGCAAGAGGCTCGAAAGACAGAAAAGAGATGAATACAGAAGAGCTTATCAAAGAAATAAAAGAAAAGACAAAAGGAATGCCGTTTAAGCCGTTGCCTTTACCAAAACTTCTAAGTAAACGACCTATTTTTGTAGGGTAATTCCCTTAAATTTATAAATAAACTCTTATTCTAAGAAGGTATGGTTTTAGAGAAATTAGGCGAATCGTTGAAGAACACGCTCAGCAAGATAGCTAAAGCAGTATTTGTCAATGAGAAGCTTATCAATGAGCTGATTAAGGATATCCAGAGAGCCCTTTTGCAGGCAGATGTAAATGTGCAGCTGGTATTTGACCTGACAAAAAAGATCAAGGAAAGGGCAGTGAAAGAAGAGCCTCCCGGAGGTTTGACCAAGAAAGAATACCTCATCAAGATTGTATACGAGGAACTTACAAACTTCTTAGGCAAGGAATCCCATAAGATTGAGATTTCTAAGAAGCCATTCAAGATAATGCTCGTTGGCCTGTTTGGTTCTGGAAAAACAACCACTGCAGGAAAACTGGCAAGATATTTCTCCAAGAGGGGTCTCAAAGTTGCCTTGGTTGGCCTGGATATCCACCGGCCAGCGGCTATGAATCAGCTTGCCCAAGTCGGAAAAAAAGGCAATGTGCCCGTATTCATTAAACAAGGTGCGACAGATGCCATGGCTATATGGCATGAATATAAAGCTGAATTTGCAAAGTTTGATGTCATTATCATAGATACTGCAGGAAGGGATGCATTATCCAAAGATCTTATTGAAGAGATTGAGAAGATTAGCCAAGAGACAAGACCAGATGAACGCCTATTGGTTATTTCAGCTGATATAGGCCAGGCTGCTCAGAAGCAGGCAGAGCAGTTCCATAAATCCTGCAGCATTACGGGAGTTATTGCCACCAAGATGGATGGAACCGCAAAAGCAGGAGGAGCATTATCTGCATGCGCTGTCACACAAGCTCCAATAAAGTTCATTGGAGTAGGGGAACGCATAGAAGATTTGGAATTGTTCAATCCACCTGGCTTTGTGTCAAGATTATTAGGCATGGGTGACCTGGAAGCGCTGCTTGAGAAAGCTAAGGAGGCAATTACTGAAGAAGAGGCCGAAGACTTGAGCAAAAAATTCATGTCGGGAAAGTTCGATCTCATGGACCTCTATGAACAAATGGCTGCTATGCGAAAGATGGGTCCTTTAAATAAGATAATGGAGATGGTTCCTGGTTTTTCCCAGTTAAAGCTTCCTAAGGAGATGCTACAGGTGCAAGAGGGGAAATTAGAGAAATGGAAGTACATAATGAATTCGATGACCAAAGCTGAATTGGAAGATCCTGAACAGATTGATGCTTCCCGCATAGATCGCATTGCAGCAGGCTCGGGCACTTCTGCAAGGGATGTGCGCGAACTCATTAAGCAATACCGGCAGAGCAAGAAGATGGTTAAGATGATGAAAGGAACCACTGACGTCAATAAGTTGATGAAGAAATTTCAGGGAAAGATTCAAAGATAGTTATTCATACATGATGGGATCGAACTTGTTTCTATAAGCCCGTTGCTGTTCCAAAGTTGAGGCATCCACAAAGCCGAATGATGCAGCCACATTATATACCTCTATCGATGAGTCAACGCCTCCCTTCACACCATAGAAGGCACACAGCCTGAATTGTGCGCTGAATGGGTCCCGTAGGTAATCATAATCAAAAAATATCTCGATTTTCTGGGCTGCAGGGTCATAGCGCAGGTAGATATTATCTGATCCTCTTTCGGGATAATAGTAGGTGAGGTAAACCTCATTCCTAATATTAGCTATGGTCGAAGAGAATTTCTCAGATTCTTCAAGAGTAGCCTCCTCAAAGCGGGAAACCCCAATGCTCCTCAAGCCTGAGATTTTAGTTGCCACTGAGGTGAATATATCCTTGACGCTTTTTTCAGAGAGAAAGATGCGGAGCGGATTGCTCAGGTTCAAAGAAACACCTTTGTATTTCCGATTGAAGCTTATGACAAGGTCCCTAAATCGATTAATGACCTCAGCAGCAGGATAGGCCCCTCGATTGTGCACCGATTCCATGCCAGCAGCTACCCTCAGCACTTCACAAAAATCCCTAGTGAACTCAGCCACTGCAGTCTTGTCAAGGGCATGGAGGATATCTGATACCATAAGAACTATCACAGATTAGAATTATATAAACCTTTTGCCTATCTGGGCGTTGCGTGGAAACTAGCTGGCTTCAGCCAGCTTATCAAAGTAAGAAATCTTTCTTCGGTTATGCAGAATTATCCTTGCAGTAGTTTGGTTTAGTTGACACATTGGCCTTCTTTTCATAATTATCTTGTTCTTGCCCT
>DATDXC010000057.1:0-10721 GCA_035289425.1 Candidatus Nanoarchaeia archaeon | reverse complement strand
AATAGGCTGATCCTATAGAGAACCTGGATGATGTCAACTTTATGTTTGTCTAAAAGTACTCTTATTATGATCTTTTGCCTGTCTTCATAACTTACCTCTGTTCCGCTCATGTGGCGTAATGTGTTCATCACCCTTGTTTTGACTTCTTTAGGGATATCTTTTTTTGCAAATAACTTTATCTCTTCAATCCCCAAATAGTAAACCGCAAAAAGAATCTGGTCAATATTCGTTGCATGTTCCTCAATATTGAGGGAGACTTCCTGGAGCTTTTTTTCCGAAGTTCCCTCGGGAGTTATGACCAATGTTTGGTTATTCTTTTCTGTTACCACGACCTCATTCCTTTCTTTTAGATTATTTTTTTTGACCCACTCTTTAGGCAGAGAGATTGCATAGGTGGTTCCTGCCACCAACTGTATTTTTCTTCTTTCCATAGGATTATCTTTCATTAACCTATATATAAACTTTTGTATACTATATAGTTTATGTACATTAACTATATATTATAAGATACCTTAACTTTTTGTAAGGTGATATAAAGATGGACTATACCGAAGATTACGGTGATAAAATGGTTGATTTTAAGGAAAAATGATTTGACTATAACTATATAGGCTATATAGAATAGTTAGATATACCTTGCAATTATAGGCTCATTATGATTCGAATCTTAAGAATCTTGCGTGGGAGAGAAAAAACAGATGTCGGGGGAAATGGCCACTGTCCTTATCCTGTTGAGCAGCTCAGAGAGCACATTGGCGAATTAATTGAAATCGGTTATTCCCGAGATGGAACTTCTGAATTGCATACTGGCCGACTTTCCAGTGTTTCCCCAACCGGAATCATGCTCGGGGATCCGCTTTCATGCTATCAATTATTTTGGCATGCGGATTTTAATCCCTATGGACGATTGGCTATAGCTGAAGTGCGGGTGAATGGAGATTTTCCTTATAATCGGACTGACCTTGGCTATGATCGGGAGGCTGCTTTGGCTGCTGGGCGTGCAAGAGACTCTGATGCACCTTCCGGCCATATCGGAGCTTTAGTCAAGTAACCTTATTCTTTACCACAACAATCTTTTTATAGGGATTGTTGATTTTCATTTCTGGGGATTTTATGGATTTTGTGCCTAATACTCTAGAACAGCAGAAAGAGATGTTGCATACTATTGGAGTTTCATCTATCAATGAATTATTCAAGGATATTCCTTCTTCGATTCTGCTCCAGGATCCGCTTGCTATTGGCAAGGGATTGAGTGAGATTGCTGTAAAGCGGAAATTGGCCAGCCTTGCCATGTGCAACAAAATTTCCTACACTTCATTTTTAGGCGCAGGCAGCTATGCTCATTTCATACCCTCCATCGTAAATGCGCTTATATCCCGGGGGGAGTTCTATACTGCCTATACTCCCTATCAGCCTGAGATCTCTCAGGGAGTGCTTCAGGCAATCTTCGAATATCAGACACTGATAGCTGACCTCACCGGAATGGATGTGGCAAATGCTTCATTGTATGATGGCTCAACTGCTCTTGCGGAAGCATGTATAATGGCACATACCATAACCAAGAGAACCCAAATCGTAGCTCTGAAGTCAGTCCATCCCGAGTATCGTGAAGTGCTCAAAACCTACTGCACTGCCCATAGTTTTCAGTTGATAGAGGCTGATCAGCCAACCATAACAGACAAGACCGCAGCTCTTTTAATCCAAAATCCTGATTTTTTTGGGTCAGTCCATGACTTACGAAAGTATGCAGAACAAGCCCATTCACAGGGCGCTTTATTGGTTGTTAACGTGGTCGAGCCCACTTCTCTTGGATTGCTGGTTCCGCCAGGGGAGTGTGGTGCGGACATAGTTGTAGGAGAAGCGCAATCTTTTGGCAATCCAATTAATTTTGGCGGGCCTTATTTAGGTATCATTGCAACCACAGAAGAATTTAAGAGGAATATTCCTGGGAGGCTTGTGGGAAAAACAGTTGATGAAGAGGGACAAGATGGGTATATCTTGACCTTGCAGGCACGAGAGCAGCATATACGACGTGAAAAGTCATGTTCAAACATATGCACCAATCAGGCCCTCTGCGCTCTTGCAGCAAGCATCCATATCGCTGCACTTGGCAAGACTGGCATCAAGGAACTTGCCGAGCTTAATCTGCAGAAAGCGCATTACTTATCCAGGAAACTGATGGAGAATGGATGCCAGCTTTATTTTAATGGTCCATTTTACAATGAGTTTGTGCTGAAACTGGATGATGTAAACTCTACCCTTAAGAAATTGGCTGATAAGAATATAATCGGAGGGTTAGATTTGGGAAAATTTTATCCTGATTTGAAGAATTGCCTGCTTATCTGTGTCACCGAACTTATTACCAAAGAGGACATGGACTCTTTTGTGGAGACTCTTTCATGAAACTTCTTTTTGAGAAGAGCATTCCTGGCAGAAAGGGAGTAAGCCTGCCATTGATGGATGTTCCAGTTCAGCAAGACCTCATGCCTAAGACTTTGCTCAGAAAATCAAACCAACTCCCTGAACTTTCTGAAATCGATATCGTGAGACATTTCACTGAACTTTCCCGGAGGAATTTTGGTGTGGATAACGGATTTTACCCTCTGGGAAGCTGCACCATGAAATATAATCCGAAGATAAACGAAGAAACAGCGAGAATGGAGGGTTTTGCTTCATTGCACCCCTATAATCCTAATAATAAAGGAGCATTGGAACTGATGTATGAGTTAGGGGAAGACCTCAAAAAGATTGCAGGAATGGATGCAATCACCTTACAGCCTGCTGCGGGCGCGCATGGCGAGCTTACTGGTCTGATGCTCGTGAAAGCATACTTCAAGGATATCGGGCAGGACAGGTCTATTATTTTAACGCCTGATTCTTCTCATGGAACAAATCCTGCTTCTTCTGCCATGTGTGGTTTTGAGACCATCACGATCAAAAGCGATTTGAAGGGCCAGGTCGATATCAGCGACCTTAAGAATAACTTGAATGAAAGAGTGGCTGCTGTCATGCTTACTATCCCCAATACTTTAGGAATCTTTGAGCATTCCATTCTTGAGATAACCAAGTTGATACATGATAATGAGAGCATAATCTATATGGATGGTGCAAACCTCAATGCCTTGGTAGGAAAGGTAAGGCCAGGTGACATGGGTGTTGATGTGATGCACATCAACTTGCACAAGACTTTTAGCACTCCCCATGGTGGCGGAGGTCCTGGTGCAGGACCAGTTGCAGTCAAAAAATTCCTTGAACCCTATCTGCCTAATCCCGGAGTGGGCAAGGATTCTTTGATAGCATATCCCAAATCTATCGGAAGAGTAAGGGCTTTCTATGGGAATTTTGGCATGTTGGTCAGGGCATATACCTACATCAAGTCATTGGGCAGCGATGGATTATTGCGCGTTTCGGAGAATGCTGTTCTTAATGCAAACTATATGAAAGAAAGGTTACGGAAACACTACGATCTTCCTTATGATAGCATTTGCAAGCATGAGTTTGTTTTATCTGATAAGAATATGCCTAATGGGATCACTACCAATAACATCGCAAAGCGGCTGCTTGATTATGGATTTCATCCCCCTACCATATATTTCCCCCTCATTGTGCATGGCGCTATCATGATTGAGCCAACAGAGACCGAGGGCAAGGAAGTACTGGATAGCTTCATCGAGGTTATGGTAAAAATCAAGGATGAGGCAGCTTCTGACCCTGAAATGGTGAGGACCGCACCTCATACCACCGTTGTTAAAAAACTCGACGCAGTTTTAGCAGCACGAAAACCATGTCTGAAGCACTGTTTCTAAATAGCTGTTATCAACTTAAAGAGCGGAAGCAGCAGTAAAATCAATATCAAGAACACTGCTACGATGTTAACATGCTTCCATACCGAGAAGGCCATCTTCTTGTCTTTGATGAGCCGTTCCAAGAATACTTTCAACATCCGTGCACCATCTGTTATAAAAATGGGGAATAGATTGATCAAGCCGATGTTGATGCTGATAAAAGCAAGCCAGAAAAATAGACTGCCCAACCACCTTACGACGGGCAGGAACATATCAAATCCTGGTTTGCTCACCACTTTATTCTGCACGAGCAGGATTCCTAAATATCCTCTCTGGGGATCATCCGGATGTGCTTTTGTTATAGGGTAGAATTCCTTCCCATCTGCAACAACTACTATGGTTTGATTCGGCCCAGTCCCTTCCATCGTTTTATCAAGGTCATACCAATTGCTGATCGGGTTGTTGTTAATCGATGTGATGACTGCGCCATCAGCCATTCCAGCCTGCGCAGAAGCGTTTCCTGGGATAACATTGATGACGACTCCTTGCTGCAGGGTGATTGCATCCATCGCTGGAGGCAGTACGAAAAAGAAAACCAATGCAGCAACTGCCGCAAGAAGAATATTTGCAGCAGGACCTGCTGAAAAAACTGCATGTTGTTGAATGTCAGACTTTTTAACCAACCCTTTTTCATCCGGCTCCACAAATGCGCCTAAAATCGGACCAAAGAATGCAATTCCTGAGTGGAGAACCTTTATGTTATGGGCTCTTGCAACGACGCCATGGGCGAATTCGTGAACCACTATGATGATGAAAAGCGTAATCCATCCGGTAATCAGAGGAAAAACCAAAGGAGTTCCTGCTATAGGTATGCCTGGCAGCACCAGAGACGCTCCTACTGCGCCTTCTTTTTGGATGATAATATCAAATGCACTCTTTCCGATAGCGTAGCAGATCCCTATGAATCCAATGCCTCCGAGCACTATTGAAACATATCCGAAGAATTTTATGATTTTTTTGTGTTTCTTACTTATACTATCCATCAACCCGAGACCAATTTTGGTGCGATACAGCGCAATGATACCCTGGATATCAAATTTCTTTCTTTGGCTAAATACCAATAACATAACTGCCGCATAGAAGATAATCACCCACTTGTAGGCTATGAGCGTATCAATAAAAGTCATAGAATCCTTGCCACAGCAGGTATTTAAATAAGTTTTGCTTATTTCTTCCTTACAGGCCTAAATGCACTTGAGCCGCATTTTCTGCAGGTAATCTTTCCAGCGAGTATCTTCAGGTTTGAAGCCTTAATCTTGCTGCTGCATGCTTTGCACACAAAAACATTATGGAAGCATCGTGCTTCTGCTTCAGGGAACTTGACCATGCTTATGCCCCTCCCTTAATCTGCTTCATCACTTTTTCATCCAAAATTGTCCAGTAAAGGATTTGGCCGCCTTCAACAACCTGGCCTTTCAAATCATCAGGTATTTTTAAATCGAATGTCTCAAATGAATCCGCATCCATGACATTTGCTACGTCGTTCTGGATTGATAACACTTGTGCGGTTTTTTTCTCAATGATCGGCGTTTCTATGTTATCATGTCCAGGAGCCACAATGACCCTTTTCTTATTGTCAATCAGCCCGACTGCTTCTAAGCGGACTTTAGCATGTCCGTGCTTTCCGGGCCTTGAAGTCTGGGTGTCAGTAACCCGGCATGCTGCTCCATCAATAACTACATAATTGCCCTTTTGGAGTGATCCGATACCAACTGGTTTTGTCGCCATTTTAGTAAGCTTGTTTTCGTTTACTTTAAAAATATTACTGTTCTTTTGCCGCTAATTTAATGTCTCTTGCTTTGATGGTTTTCCTGCCTGCATGCAATGCCAGCTTCACTGCCCTCTCGGCAATCTTAAGCCCAATTTCCTCCAACACTTCTTTAAGCGCTGATTTTGATGGGTCTGAGACTCTTCCTGCCCCGCATTTTTTCATTATTTTTTCCATTGCAGCCAATGGAAGGACTTTTTCTGTCATCATAATCACTTCATTTCGGAGCTTTCAGTTCTATTTAAATGTTTTCATTGAAAAAGGCTCAGAAATCCGCCTTTGTTCTTTCGCACAAGCCGGTTTAGCCTCTTTTCTACCTCTGCCGCATCTCTAAACCTTTGTTCATCTTCCCTAAATTCGTGGGTGTGATGGTGGCTCCTGCCATTCTTTGCGTGGAATTTATGTTTCTTGTGAAGCATCTCATGGTACATGACATAGTCCAAAGCCTCTGCATCATCCCGCAATAGTGTAGAGATCGTGATGAGGTCTGACGCATATTCATAGCTTCCTAATTTAGTTATAGAGTCAGCCCATGTAAGATTCGGCATTTCCATAAATCCAGAGAAATACAGTTCATTCACCCTGTTGAAGCTCTGTTCCAGCAAAGGATCAGATTGTGTCTTGGGTATGCCGAGATGAAGTTTTTTAATGAATGTGTGGTACAGTTCGATGCTTTCGGTGTGCTGTTTCAATGGCTTCACTCTTTTCTTAAGGATCCGCAAAGCCAATTCCTGGATAAGCCCAGCCTGGATTTCTGGAGAGACTGCCTTCCACTTTTTGGAAAGGTTGAATTGGATATGCCTGTCGTGCAGCCTGACGTTTGCCCGATAGGGTTTGAATTTTCCGGAGTAGGTTAGATCTGCTTCGTATGGAAATGTGCTGAATAATTCATCAAGAGCTTGTTTGATCATACAGAATCGTTTTTGTGGCGGTTTAATAAACTTTACTTCACTTCATATCTAAGGATTGCGGCTATCTTGCCCATGTCCCTTAATTGGGCGCCTTCCCTGGTCTCAGTGGAAATGATGGTGACTTTTGTGCCGACTGCTTCTGCTTCTTTCTCGAATGCCTCGATTTTTTCGTCTTCCAGCTCTTCTGAAAGGAGCAGGGTATCTACTGCACCCATTCTGGTGTTGTTCAACACTTCTGCTTCACCGTAGCTTACCATGCCCTGCTGGCTGCCGAGCAGATTGAAGAACTTGGCCATGATCTGTTTTTCTGCCACTATCTCCTCTTCAGCAAGCACATCCTGGCTTTTATCCACTAATTCCTGCAGGCCAAACTCATCGGTATAGCTGAGATCCTTTATCGCCAGTATCTTCTTCTTCACTTCATTGGTGATATAGTTGCCCTCAACCCAGTCATATTTGGTAGGGCCTGGGCCGCCAACAATAATTCCCTTTAAATCCTTGTTTTCCATAAATTTTTCCTTTACGTACTCTGCAACTTTCTTATAATGGTCTTTTGCAGCACCTTCCCGTATTCGTGCGAATCGTTGGGCAGATTGCCCACCAGCCTTGAATTTTCCCGGCACTTCTGAATGGGTCTTCCGCAGTGGTATTATAGTTTTTCCTTTCAGTATAGCAATGGTCGCATCTCTCCGGTCCATGACTACCAACCCATATACTTCTTTGGTGTCAAGCATCTCCTCTAAAATGTCAAGGACAAACTCTTTGTCACATCTATATATCCTTGTGTTAATGGGAATAGGGGGCTCAATGCTCCACACCTGGAAGTCTTTCTTGCCTTCCTGGGCAGCGGTGTTTCCAGCAAAGGCAGCTAACCCATGTTCCGGCGTGCGCTTATACAATCTCAGGTGCTGGGTCATTTTTTCCAATGCATCAACGACATTCTTCCGTGTAGAAGTTGATTTTATGTTCGTCGCAGTGCCTTTTTCCTGATCAAGATGCTGGATTACCTTAATGATATCATACCCTGTAGGGATATATACTGAAACGAGCTCTGTGTGCAGACCCTTATGGCTTTGTAATTCTTTCAGGAATTTCTTCAGCTTGAACCGCTGCTCTGACGTTAGTGACATAGCTATTTTGATGTCTGGATTGGTTTATAAAGATTACTCCAAAAAGTTAATAAACAATGCAGCCATGCCTTCTAGTATGATTCCCTTCACTAAAAAATATTGTCCTGTTGTTCTTGCGGATGTGAAAGGACAAGATGCTGCAGTCAAGACTATCCATGCTTTTGCCGCAAATTTCAAAAAACAGAAGAAAAAAGCCCTGCTTCTGTACGGGCCAAGCGGGACCGGGAAAACGTGCGCTGCGCATGCGATGGCTCACAGCTATGGATTAGAAATCATTGAGGTCAATGCATCTGATTTCCGAACCAAGGAGCAGATACTACAAAGGGTGGGATCCGCTTTGCAGCAACAAAGCCTTTTTTCAAAGGGAAAAGTCATACTGATTGATGAGATAGACGGATTAGCTGGAAATAAGGATCGAGGAGGCTTACCCACTATCGTACAATTGATAGATTCGACTGTTTTTCCCATACTGCTCACTGTCCAGAATCCATGGGATTTCAAGCTCAATAACCTCAAGCGGAGATGCGAGATGGTTGAGTTCTTGCCTTTAGATACTGAGAGTTTAGCATCTCTTCTCGCTTCCATCTGCAAAAAAGAAAACATAACGTATGAAGCTGATGTTCTTAAGGGATTGGTTCGCCGCTCCGGAGGAGATGCCCGCGCAGCCACCACTGACCTGCAGACTTTGACTGAATTAAGCAATGAAATCACCCAGAAAAGCCTTGAGGAGCTGCAGGAGAGGGCAAAGGAAGAATCAATGCCCAGCGCTTTGCTGAAAATATTCAAGACAACCGATCCCCTAATCGCTATCCATGCCTTTGATAATGTCAAGGAAGATATTGATGAGCAGCTCCTATGGATAGACCAAAACCTTCCTGAAGAATACGAAAAAAATTCTGACCTCGCAAAAGCCTATGATGCCCTGAGCAGGGCAGATGTCTTCAAGCGGCGCATACGGCGGTGGCAATACTGGCGTTTCTTGGTGTATGTCAATGCGCTCATGACTGCAGGAATTGCTGTTTCCAAGGATGAGAAATACAAAAAATTCGTGCAATACAAGCCAACCGGCAGGCTGCTTAAGATTTGGTGGGCGAATCAGAAAAATCTCAAGAAGAAAGCAATTGCGGCTAAGATAGCTGAAAAAATACACTGCTCGGCAAAAGAGGTTATACGGGATATAGAATACTTTAAGGTGATATTCAAGAAGAACAAGCAGATGGCCCAGTCCATAACAGAGTATCTTGAATTGGATGCTGAAGAAGTAGCATGGTTACGGAAATAGGTTTAAAGGAAGTCCAGAAGGGCATTCTTGCAAACACCATCATACTTCTGGATGTCAGAGGTGCTTCAGAACTGCACTTTGGCATGCTTCCTGGTGCGCACCATCTTCCTTTGGAAGAGGTTGAAGATGCCTTAGGATTACTGCCTAAGATTTTTCAGAAAAAATATAGGTTTGCGAAATTCTCTAAGAAGGATTGCTTGGTTTTTTATTGCAGGACCGGTCATAGAAGCAAGATAGCTGCTCATATTGCGGCATCAAAAGGATTCTATGCAAAGAATTATCTTGGAAGCATCTGGGAATGGTCCAAAATTGACCCTTCAGTTAAGAGGTATGGCCCTTCTCCTGCTTATTTCTGAGCCATGACACATACTGCGTCTGCCGGCTTATCAGGAACGGACGTATGCCAGACTTTGCTGAAGCCAATATTACGCATTAAAGCTTCAACCTCATCAATGCTATAGCGAGTAAATCCTCCTTTGAGGAACTTGAGGAGCTTTAATTTTTCCTTTTCCCTGAGTCCAATCACTACTGTGCCGCCTTTTTTCAATACTCTCAGGATCTCTTTGCCACATTTTTCATTATCTTCCCAGAAGTAAATGGTATTTACTGTTATGACCTTATCGAAGGTATCATCATCAAATGGTATCTGATCTATTGTTGCAAGCCTAATGTCAAGCTGGCCGCTCGCTATGAGGCTTTGGTTGATACTGCTTGCTTCCTGGACCATTGTTTCAGAACTGTCAATGGCTGCAACTGAGCCATTTTCCACCTTTTTTGCAATCTTTTCGAGATGGCTCCCATTCCCAAATCCAATCTCCAATACAATGTCCCCTTCATGGATATCGGCATTCATAATGGCTGCGTCAATCATTACTGCATTGCCTTCGTTCATCATCTTCGCCACTTTTCTGCCGTAATCTCCTTTGGGATTCCTAAGATTTTCCGCAAGTTTTGCGGTATTGGAGGGATCGATCTCAAATTTCAAGAGCGTATCCTTCAAGTTGGCATCCATTTTAGTAATTAACCTCAATCTTGATCGGGCAATGATCGCTTCCCATGACCTTTGAAAGTATTTCTGAGGAAATTATCTTTTTGATGATGCTTTTTGAGCAGAAGAAATAGTCTATACGCCAGCCGACATTCTTGGCTCTTGCGTTGAACATGTAGCTCCACCAGGTGTAGTTGTCCGGTTCTTTGTTGAAATGCCGAAAGGTATCTATGAAGTGATTCTGGATCTTGTCCATACCATCTATCTCAAATTGCATGTAGCCAGCAGTCTTGTTGTAGTTTGCTTTGGCATTCTTCAGGTCAATCTCTTTATGGGCAACATTGAAGTCACCGCACACTATCACCGGTTTCTTTTTTTCTAATGTCTTCAGGTAGTTGAGAAAATCCCTGTCCCAGGTTGGCCTGTATTTGAGACGTGTCAAATCCCTTCCGGAGTTAGGGACATACACACTGATAAGGTAAAACTTGCCATATTCTACGGTTATGACCCTTGCTTCCTGGTCGTGTTCTTGGATGCCAATATGATTCATGACTTTGATTGGCTTCACTTTTGTAAAAACTGCAGTTCCTGCATATCCTTTTTTTTGCGCAGAGTTCCAGAATTGTTCGTATCCCTCAAGGCGTAATGAAATCTGTTCTGGCTGAGCTTTGGTTTCTTGCAGGCAGAGGACATCAGGAGCTTCTTCTTTAATAAAATCAAGAAATCCTTTTTTCTGGACTGCCCTGATTCCATTGACGTTCCAACAAATAATTTTCATAGCGGTACCTCGATGGCCA
>DATDXC010000056.1:0-25245 GCA_035289425.1 Candidatus Nanoarchaeia archaeon | reverse complement strand
CATATTTAAATCATTCGAAAACAAAAAAAATATAAACTACTAACATCCTTATCAATTGCATGAGACGAGTCTTATGGGGATTGATGATAGTCCTGCTTGTGGGTATTGTAACAGCACAATCAAGCATCTATGACTTGATTTCAGAGATATACTCTAATCCTGTTCCGTATACTGCCGTTATCGGCAAGACCGCTTCAGTGGAGGAGGTAAGGCAGGCTTCGCAACTTATCGGTTTCTTTGGCATAACCAAAAGCAATTTTGACAGCCAGGTCTACAGCTCTGATAATCTCATAATAATCGGTGTTGCAGGGCATAACAACAAACTGCCAGAAAAAGTCAATGGGATCCTTATCAAGGTTGAGGGCAATAATCTTATTGTTGCAGCTTCAAATGAGGCAAGCCTGAAGAAAGCCGTATCTTTAGTAACTTCTTATGAAGAAAACAAGAAACTGCTGCAAGATGAGCAGTATAGTTCACTTAATCTCTTTGCTCCTGTGGCGAGCATATTTTCCCAGTTTGGGCTCTACATACTAGCTGCGGCGGTGATTGTGGGTATTGGTGTTGCTGTCCTTAAGCATCCAGTCGGAAAACCAATCCAGAAGGCGATAAATCCAGCTTACGGACAACTCCGAAATTATATATTGACAAATACACAAAGAGGCTACACTCCCCCGCAGATCAAGTCTGCTCTGATGCGAATAGGGTGGCAGCAAAACATGGTTGATGAGGTCTTTACCGAGATACAGCATGAAGGTCGGCCAAAAAGTTAAGGGTATGCCGGCAGGTCTTGTCTGCCTTTATTTCTACCCTAAGGATGATACCTCAGGATGCACTGCACAAGCATGCAGTTTACGCGATGGTTTTTCTGAATTGCAGAAAGCTGGCATAAGTGTAATTGGGGTAAGCCCTGATTCTAAGGAAAGCCATGCGAAGTTTACATCCAAATACAGCCTCCCTTTCATGCTTACGGCTGATACCGACAAGAAATTAGCCAAGGAATTTGGCGTCTGGGTCAAGAAACAGTTTTATGGCAGGGAATACATGGGGATCAAGCGGACAACTTTTCTCATCAGAAATGGGGTTGTTGCAGCCATCATCGACAAGCCTGATGTGGCTAACCATGCGCATGAAGTTCTGGAGAAGTTTAAGCTGCTTGAGTAACGCTCAAACTTGTCTGTTTTATACTTCAATCTTAGAAAAGAGGTAGCTGCCAATCCATAGGATAATTATTGTAAGGACCGCCATGATGAGGAAATCAATTCCCAAGCCTACGTGGGAGGTACCAGTCAGGGCTCCTCTGATACCATCTACATTGTAAGTCAATGGATCAAATCTTACCACAATCTCCAATGCCCTGGGTATATTGTCGAGAGGGAATAAGGCCCCCGAAAGGAAGAAGATGGGCATTATGAGGAAGTTCATTATCAATGGGAATGCCTGCATGTCATCTAATTTTGAAGCTAAAGCAGTTCCTAGTGCGGTAAAGAAGATAGCAGTAAGCGCCATGAAGAGCAAAGCAACGGGAAGGAGGAGCCAGTTATGAATCCGGAAGCCGATTGCCATAGCAATCAACAATACTACAATGCCCTGCAGGAAGGCAGCAGTTGCTCCTCCCAATGTTCTTCCTAACATAATCTTATATCTGGGCACTGGAGCTACTAATGTCTCTTTGAGGAAGCCAAACTGTCTGTCCCAGATAACTTCTATGCCATTGAACATTGAGGTAAATAAGATTGACATTGCAATGATGCCCGGAACCAGGAAATCAACATAGCTGCCGCCAACAGCCTTCTGGTAAATATTCTCAAATCCAAATCCGAGTGCGATTAAGAATAACAGGGGCTGGCCTAAAGATCCGATCATCCTGGGCTTTGAGCGCCAGTATTTCTTGACCTGCCTGAGCCACATGATGTAGACCGTTTCCATTATTTTCTACCCCATGCCTTTGCCTGGCTGCGCAATATGTCGATGCTTGAAGAGTCTTCTTTCCTGATGGAATGGCCTGTCAATTTAAGGAATGCTTCCTCCAATGATCTTGTCTTTGTAGTCTGTTTCAGCTCTTTTGCAGTTCCCTGTTTGACAATCTTTCCATGGTCTATGATCGCTATCTTGTCTGCTACTTTTTCAGCCTCATCCATGTAATGGGTAGTCAAGAAGACAGTCATGCCCTCTTCCTTGTTCAATTTCTGGATATACTGCCAGATATGATTTCTTGTCTGAGGATCTAGGCCTATTGTCGGTTCATCAAGGAATAACATCTTCGGATGATGTATCAGCGCTCTCGCAACCTCCAGCCTTCTCTTCATCCCGCCGGAGAACTGTTTTACCAAGTCATTCTTCCTTTCCCACAAATCAACGAATTTTAAGAGATAGGTTATCCGCTCTTCCCTCACTTTTTTTGGTACCTGGTAGAATACCCCATGAAATTCCATGTTTTCGTAGGCTGTCAAGTCATCATCCAAACTTGCATCCTGGAATACGATCCCAAAAGCCTTTCTTACCTCATACTGTTCTTTAGTCGGCGAGAAACCGTTTACGGTTACCATTCCCTTGGTAGGGGATAAAAGCGTTGTCAAGATCTTGATGGTGGTGGTTTTTCCAGCTCCATTGGGCCCTAAGAAAGCAACCATCTCCCCCTTCTTTATGGAAAAAGAGATATTGTCGACTGCAGTCAATTTTCCAAATCTTTTGGTAAGATTCCTGACTTTGATGATATCCATACACGAAATTCCTACGAGGTCTGCATATAAAACTTGTGGAAGATTAGCCTACTTCTTGGCCTCCTGGTGTAACCCCATGATGTTGCCCTCAGTGTCTTTGAAAGCTGCCAGCCAGCCCATGCCTTTGCCAATCTCAAGCTTAGGGAGGATAATAGTGCCTCCATCAGCCTTGATCTTCTTGCACATTGCATCTATGGAATCCACACTTATGTAATTCATGAAAGGCTGGCCTGGATTTTTACGCTGCATAAGGCCGCCATTTATGCCAGGAGAAGTCGGTTTCATGTTCTTATCCACTTCTGTTGTCCTGACTATGAAATATTCTCCTTCTGGAAGCTGATATTTTTGGATTTCCCATCCAAATACCTTTTCATAGAATTTTTTCGCTCTTTCTACATTTTCTGCGGGTATCTCAAAGTGCACTATGGGATTCATTTTTTTGCTTCCATTAGACGTTTAAGCGTCCTCAAATCTTTCCTTATCATTCTTTCATCTTCCAAGAATTTCTTTTCACTCATCCCTGGCTGGCGGAATAAGGTAAAAATAACCTCGCTGCCCTTGTCATTGGGGATAACTCTCATCGGATTATGGAATTTTTCTCCTGATTCCAGAGTAACATCATGATCAAGGATTCCATACTTGTTTATCTCAGCAAATCTTATTTGGATCTTACCCATGGGAGAATTAATAATCCAGGAACTGTTTACTTTTTTTATGCCCTTGCCCAATCCAGAAGCCCATTTTGGCAAGTTTTTTGGATTTGAAGCAAATAGGTATACTTTGTCAGAGGATGCGTTTATGGAAATGCTGATGTTTTTTGCTTTCATGCATTTTTGTTTCTTTGATTGAGTTATCTTTGAATCTGTAAAGATGGATGTGTAGAATTCTGCTGCCTCAACAGCTTCTTTGTCAAACCGTAGGTGGGGGACTATCTTTTGTTTTGTCATTTAAACCATTTTTTTGCATTTGGCCTGTGATGAGGACAGCCTGGCCAGCAACACGGCCTTCTTTTTCCTTTGAGAAGGTCTGTACATAGACGATCTATATGCTCTTTTCTTGTTTCCGGTTTCTTAACAATGGTAGTCCAGCAGATCCATTCATTTCTGGCTAACGGCGTAAGATTGTTCCATGCTGCTACCATATTTTTGGAAGCAGCGATGGCTTTTTCCATATCTACGGGTACGCTATGGATGGTGCCTGTTGCAATTTTAGCCATCTTGCCCTTTAGTAGAGAATTATGAACTTATAAAATTGGTGTTTAATTAGATGAGTGTCCTTTCGTAGCGAAGTACAATAACTCCATCTGGAAAAGTTTTATAATCTAAAAATTTTAACTTTGTGGCGGATATTCCTTTGAAAAAGGGGACCCCCTCCCCTAACACTATTGGGTTAACTGCAATCAAAAATTCATCAATCAGGTTTTCCCTTAGCAGAGATTGTGTTGCACCTGGACTACCTAAAAGCAGGATATTTTTTCCTTCCTGTCCTTTTATCTTAGTGATATTTTCATTTAGATTATCACTGATAACGGTGGTGTCTTTGAGATCCTTTCCATTAAGTGTTTTTGATAGGACAATCTTATGGACCTTGCTGTACCATGCAGAATGTTCTTTGTCATGCTTTGTTGCGTTTGGTTTGTCTGCTGCGGTAGGCCAATAGCTTTGCATCATTTCATATGTTGTCCTGCCGTATAAAGCCGCATCTGCTTTATCGGTCAAGGTGCCTACCCAGTCAAAGAGTTCATCCGGATGCTTAATCCAGCTCATATCTCCCTTGGGTCCTGCTACAAAACCATCTAAAGATAGATGTACAAAAGAGATTATCCTTCTCATTTTAAAACACCCCGTTTTCATTCGGTGAATCTTTGATTATCTCTTGGTTTGCTTCCCATTCTTCGATTATTTTGTCATCTTCAAAACGAAAGATATGTATGACTGAGAAAATCTTATCAGATGATAGCATCACTTTTCCATGAACAGTAACTAAATTTCCCTCTTCCAGAGACCGTAGCGTTTCATATTTCTTATGCGGGAACTTTTCAGCGTTTTCTTCCATACCTTTCAGCAATGTTTCTCTATCTCCCTTGTAATAGGCATTATGGTGGATAAATTCAGTATGCACATATCTCTCGTATGCCTCTTTAACCTTCCCCGATGAGGCTAGCTGCAGAAATGATATTGCAATCTCTTTTTTTGTCATACTATCCATCCTTGATTTCCGGTTCAACTAATCTCTTTAATTTTTCCAATGACTCCTGCCATCCCAGATAGCACATTTCAGTCGGTATAACGGCAGGAATGCCTTCCTGGATAACCTTAAGTTCTGTGCCGCAGGAAACTTTCTTCAGCGAAACTGAAGTGATCATCTCCCCTTGTAAGTTAGGATCATCAAATTTGTCAGTGTATTTCAAAAATTCATTTGGCTTTAGTTCAAGATATGTTCCACCAAATGAATGTCCGTTGCCTGTGGAGAAATTAATGAATGACATCCTGTATGATCCACCAACTTTTACGTCCATACTGTGGACAGTACAAACAAACCCATACGGTGGGATCCAAGATGCAAGCGCATCTGATTGCGTAAATGCGTTGTATACCTTTTCAGGCGGTGCTTTCAGAACTCTGTGCAATGTTACGGTGCCTTTTTCCATTTAATCACCTCTTCTTATTGACCAGTGTAACAAAACCCGCATATGCCATCTTAGTAACATCGAATGGCATGGGCGTCTTTTTCATCTTCTCAGGCGACATACTGGGATCTTTCATAACTCTGGCATTGACCTGGTTTCTATGTGCCTTTGATTTGTACAGAATCCATGAAAATACAATTGCTTCACCTTTCTTTGGCTTGGCTAATTGCATAAATGTCCTTATCTTCATGCCTCCGTGATGCAGATCCTCACCGACCGATTCCACATACTGCAAAGCCCCCTGTTTCATCCACAATTTGCCTGCAGCTTCAGCCATCCGTTGATAGGCTTTCAGCTTTTTCTTTGACACTACTAAAACAAATCCATCGACATACATGTTTAACCACCCTTATTTCTTATTTTTCATCTCTTCAGGCATCTTGCTCATATCCATATAGCCTGTTTCCCAGATATGCCCATCAAGATCCTTGAAAGCCCTGCCATACATCCAACCATAATCCTGCGGATTTCGGTATTCTTCTCCGCCAGCTGCTATGACCTTCTTTACCATCTCATCGACTTCTTTTCTGCTGTCCGCAGACAGGCTCAGAAGCGCTTCGGTACTCTTTTCAGTATCGCAAATCTCTCTTCCGGGAATGAAGCCCCTAAAGAATTTCTCTACCAACAGCATCACAAATATATTTTTCTCAATGATCATGCAGGTTGCATTCTTGTTAGTAAATTGCGGATTGAACTTGAAGCCGAGCTTGGTGAAGAACGCTATGGTTTTCTGAAGGTCCCTAACGGGCAGGTTTATAAAAATCTTTCTTGGCATGCAGAAAGGCAATAAACTAGAAAATATAAATATAGTGTTTAATTATTGCTTAGCATTCTTTAAGACTTTGGTATGCTTTTATCCAGTCTTGCGGGAATGTATGCTTCTTAAGCAAGGCGGCAATACTTTCCATATCAAAGCTCAGGGTGTTGAGATGAGGACAATACCTTTTATCTAACTTTGCATCAGGAATTCCTTTATCGAAATCAAGCAAGAAAGGGTATAGCATGCATTCCAAAGGCCTTTTAGGATAAATCGTGCATCTCATAGTCTTATCTTCCAGAAAGATACAATTTCCATTTTCCTTTTTCTCCAAAGTCCATATTTCTCCATGCGGCGTTTGGATCTTATTTGAATACTCTTTGAAGTATTCTTCTTCTGAGCGCAGCAGCACCGGAGTCAAAAAAGGATTATGGCCGCAACAATGATTATTGCAACCCTGGCATTGTATGTGAATCATGATGTCGGAAAGAAGGCAGTATCTTAAATATCTTCCGAATGCGCCGAAAGGTTAATATACAAAGTAACTAATGGGTGAAAGGTGAAAAAGCAGGCGATAGTATTGTTGGTAATTCTTATGGCATTTAGTTATGGATGTGCTAAGTCTGACATTAATCCAGAGCTTCCCGAAGAGTCCGGACAGGCTGAAATTCAGGAACCACCAATTGCGGATGTTCCGGATATTCAAGTAGCAGTTCCTGAAGTGCAAGAGCCGACTGAAAAAACCTGGGTGTATAGGGGTTCTGCTATAGAAGGAAACTATGCTGATTCCGATTTTGTTTATCTTGACAATGGCAAGTATAGGATGTATTATGCTATCGAACCCGAAGTGCCTGGAAACAAATTGGAAGTATATTCAGCTATATCCTCTGATGGAATCAGTTGGAAGCCGGAAAGCGGGGTCCGAAGAACATTTACTGTCTTTCCTGATGTGGTCGAGCTGCCTGACGGCACCTGGAGGATGTATTTCCAGAACGCAGGAATCATACAAAGCGCAAAATCATCTGATGGACTGACCTGGAAAGACGAAAGCGGCACAAGGATAGACACTAAGAATAATGTGGGCCTTACGTTTGAGAATGTTGCCGGGCCTACTACTATAGCAGATGGAAGCAGGTATATCATGGCGTATAGCGGAGCAATGCCGGGAAAGTATAAAGATGCTCCCAATAACCGCATGGCAGTGCTTCTGTGGGCGACCTCATCTGACGGACTGAAATTTACCGTGCAAGGGATGGTGCTCGACACCAGAAATGATAAATACTATGGATTTGCAGATACACCTGACCTTATACGATGGGATGACGGCACAATCAAAATGTTCTTTTGGGGATATTTTGGCATCTATGAGTCAACCTTCACCGGAAATGGCTTTACAGAGCCGGTAATGGTTTATGAAGCCAAGGATGATGATCCGATGCATAGGTTTCCTTCAAGCCCTCCTGGAGATCCTACTTTAGGGAAGGTAGGAGAAAAATGGTTTATGTACTATGGGCAGCACACAAAGGGAATATTTTATGCGACATTGGAAGAGGGAAATCAATGAAGGAAACAATCTTATTGCTGGCATTGTTAATCTTGGTTGGCGGTTGCGCTGTACAGGAAGCGCCTGTTGAAAACGTCTCTGTTGCTGAGGATGTCCCAGACGCTGAGCCAGTACCTGAGCCAGAGATTACAGAAGAGCCAGTAGAAGAGCCCGTAGCTACTCCGGAAGTTGAAACATTCAAGACATTCAATCCAACCCTAAAGTATCCTGACGCTTATAATGGCCCATTATATGCAACCTCTGAGCAGGTGGGGTCTGCATCAATGGATTCTTATTTCAAAATTCTTGACCAGAACGGCATTAATTTTTTTATAGGTATGTTCGGCATTTCCGGTGAGCCTTCTGTAGATACCCTTGTCAGCGATCAGGGATTGGGAGAAGTGATTGATGCTGTTCAAAAGCACCCATATAGGGTCATCCCCTTCTTTAATCCTGGAATCGGAGGAGAACAGATCGAAGCTGAAGGATATCTTCAGACATCGCTGTTTGGCTGGTACAAGAATACCTTAACCGCATCCCAGAAGATTGCAGGAAAAGATTTTATCCGTGGTTTTGGCGAGATTGAGACTCAAGAATGGAGGGTTAGGCATAATGATCCTAAAATCCTTGCATTGATTGACTTAGCTGAAGCCAATAACATCAATTTCATGTTCCATCCGGTTGCCAGCAAGTTTGCGGATGTTGAGGAAATCATCGAAGCATATCCTGATACTATCTTCCTGATACATATGTACCGGGAAGACCTGGAAAAAAGCAAGAGCGAATTAATCAGGCTTTTGAAAGAGAATGACAACCTGTATTTCAGCATGGATGCTGCCCACATCCTTTTTGTGGATGGGAATGATATCATTTATACCTATGATAGTGGGGATATAGAGTCATCTGTCAGCAAATTTGTCTCAAGCTATAACAGCAAGGAAAAATCATTAATCAAGGATGCAGTCAGTGCCTATAAGCCGTTGGTGGATGCTGCTCCAGACAAGGTGATGTGGGGAACAGAGATTGGCCCAGCATATGCCTTTGATCCTGAGGTGTTTAACCGGGCTGTCAAGATCTCACGGTTTGTGATTGCGGGCTTTGATGAAGCGCATCAGGAAAAAGTCGCTTATAAGAACGCTTTGAGGGTATTTGGGCAGGGTGTTGTTGCAGAAGGAATTGAAGTTTTAGATACCAGTTCATGGAAGGACTGCACTGACAGCCAGATGAGCGAGTGTGATGAATTTTGTGAAATTCCCGATTCAGATTCTCTTACAGCCGAGCAGGAAGCATGTTACTCAGATTGCCTTATCGGAAAGCACTGCAAGGAAGTTCTTGAGATGGATGTTGGGTAAGAACTGGGAAAAGAGATAGTTATGACGTAGGGGCACACCGTTGTCCAATCGAAAGAGCGAAGCGATATATCAAGGACAGTCGTCAATGGGCAGTTTTCTATAGTTAAGTTTATATATTATTTACCATTACGCAGTAATAATATGGACTATATAGCCCCAATATTAGTCAGAGAATTATCAAAAGACAATCCAGGTATACTGCTATTTCATCGAAATACTGATGATCCTATGGTGGTTCAACAAGAATCTAGTTTAGTAAGATTAGCGGTTGAAAATGTTGAATCTTTTTATGGATTTCGTTTACCCATAGTTGCAATTTTTCTTCAATATTCTGAAGATGGTAAATCTAGACCTGCTTCTGCTGGAAAATTTTGGTATAATCCAAACTTGCCTAATGTGTCTATATTGAGTTTAGATGATGAACAAAAAGTAAGAAAGCATCAAATGGAAGAAGGAAGATTTCCAAGAGATTATAGGGGAAATTTGATCTCCCTCCAACCCAGACTATTAGATAGGTTAGCTAAATATGCAGAACATAGATTTCGAACAACTGTTGCTCATGAAGTCACCCATCTATTCAATGCTCAATCTATCCCATATTTGGGACAGCATGTTAAATGGTTTGACGAAGGCTTAGCGGAATATGTTTGTATGAGATATCAACAAACAGATGGTGTGTCTTCTGTTGAGCAATTATTAGAAGAATCATGGAAACCAAGAGCGGTAGAGGCATTTGAATTACATGGTTTCGTTAATTTTGCGACTCCATTGAATTTATTTGAGTATCAGGTTTGGGATGATTTTACAAATCATAGAAAGTCAACAGAAGAATTTGAAAGATATGCGGAGATAGATCATTATGATTTAGCTCATCTTTTTATAAGATTCTTATTAGATGTTTTTGGAAAACAAGATAGATTGCATAAACTATTTAATGGAGATATTGAATTATCAAGTATTAATGATTTTGAGAGAGGATTTCAGAGAGTTTTTGATGCTTCTTGTATGGGTGTATTCTCATCTTGGCAAGATTGGTTGGGTGTAAAGAAAAGATAATAGAAAACTGCCCTCTTCAATTTTTAGGACTTCGGATTTATTGAAGATAACATATAGAATTTAACGAAGTTGATTCTTCCTTGATTTCTTCGTGGAGTTACATTTTGAGGCAACCCACAAATCGCGGAGCGAATGAACGAGAAACGGAGAAGTCGAGAAAATGACCAGTCCCTCACTGCGCGAATGCGATACTTTTGTTAAACAACCACAAAGTTTTTGGCTTTAAAACCGAAATGTTTATATATTTGATATATATCTGTAGTATAGGTGATATATATGGTACAAGCAATGATTAACATTTCAGAGGATACAAATCAAGTCTTGAATATAGTAAAAGCCAGATTTAACCTCAAAGATAAATCTGAAGCTATAGAGAAAGTAGTACTCGATTATGGTGAAGATATTCTAGAACCTGAGTTAAGACCCGAATTTATACAGAGAATTAAACGTATAGAGAAAGAAGGCAAATTCAAGACTTTTAAAAGCATAGAAGAATTACGGAAAGATATTGAAAATGCATAACTTCTCAGTAGAGGAAAATCTCAGAAAGATTATGAACAAGTTATCAAGGAAAGACCCCACCTTGTTCAAAGATCTTCTCGAAAAAATCGATGAAATATTACATTGCGAAGATGTTGATCATTATAAAAATCTAAGGCAGCCTTTACGACACCTAAAGAGGGTTCATATCAAAGGTCCGTTTATTTTAACTTTCAGATATATTAAAGGTGAAGATAAAGTTTTATTCTATGATTTTGATCATCATGACTGGATTTACAAATAAAGCCCTCCAATGATTGGTTCTTAACAGCCACTAGACAACCCTCATTCTTCAAAATTCCTGGTTTATAGCCTCTGAAAGCCTAAAATCAGGGGTACCACTGGACACTGGACAGAGAGCCATAAGGTATTTAAAGAAAGGTGATTTATAGGTATTAAGGTTGTTTTGAAAACAATCTACCTAGCTTCCTGGAGCGGTGTAATAACCTGCTCACCTCAGGGAAGTTTGAAATAAAATGCGAAAAGCAATAGGTGATATCTATGGCTAACCAGCCTGAAAAGAAGTTTAGTACCGGAGCCATTACGGCTACTATCTGGAAAAATAATGGCACCAGTAAGCAAAATGGAGAGTCTGTTGAATTTAGGACTATCCAGCTTGACCGAAGATATAAAGACAAAGAAGGCACTTGGAAGAGCACGAGTTCTTTAAGGTTAAATGACCTGCCAAAGGCATCTTTGGTCTTAGACAAAGCATACGAGTACCTTGTCCTGAAAGGACAGGGTGATAATTCTCCAGATGATGTATCTGTAGAAGATATAATCATGTAGGTGGTTTAGATGGGAAAGAAAAAAGGTGATGAACAAATGGAACAAGAGCTAGAAGAACCAGAGATGGAAGATTCTATCGAATCAAATGAAGATGCTAAGGAGGTAATTGACCTGCCGGGAGTAGGAGCAGCAACAGCCGAAAAGTTGAGAATAGCAGGGTATGATGACCTTATGTCTATTGCAGTTGCAACTCCGGGAGAGCTGATTGAGGCATCAGGTGTCAATGAAGCAATGGCAAAGAAGATCATTGCAGCAGCAAGAACATCTCTGAAGATGGGCTTTGAGTCTGGAGAGGATTTTTTAATTCGACGACAGAAGGTGAATAAGATCAGCACCGGCTCAGTTGCCTTTGACAAGATGGTTGGCGGAGGCTTTGAGACAGGCGCCATAACTGAAATCTACTCGGCATATGGTGGCGGTAAGACGCAGATTGCACACATGCTGGCAATCAATGTCCAAAAGGCATTTGATGATGCGGTTGTTGTCTTTATAGACACTGAATCAACATTCAGGCCTGAGAGGATAATCCAGATTGCCCAGGCTGCAGGATTAGACCCCCATAAGGTGCTGCAGAACATCAAGGTTGCAAGAGCGTATAACTCTGACCATCAGATGCTGTTAGCGGAAAAGGTCGAAGACCTGATAAAGAAACAGCACCTGAATGTGAAGTTAGTTATCGTGGATTCTTTGACTTCCCACTTCAGGGCAGAGTTCGTCGGCAGAGGAACATTGGCAGACCGGCAGCAGAAGCTGAACAAGCACATGCATGTCTTGGCAAGATTAGCTGACTTGAACAACTTATGCGTGTATGTCACCAATCAAGTCATGGCAAGGCCTGACATGTTCTTTGGCGATCCCACCGAAGCTATCGGCGGGCACATTGTCGGCCACAATTCCCAGACAAGAATTTATATCAGAAAGGGAAAGAAAGGAAGCAGGGTTGCTAAATTGGTTGACTCGCCTTCGTTGCCAGATGGGGAGGTTAGTTTCTACGTGACAGAAGGTGGCTTAAAAGATATTTAATTTCTTTCTTTTTTTGTGAGCAACATGGTTGATATACGAGAACATCCTGTTACCAGATCAGAGATAAGCATAATCGAGATCAAGGGAAAGGATGGCATCAGGTTTAAGGTTACGAGAAGAATACCTGACTTATCAGTGTCAGAAACTAGGATTTTCACGAGCAAGGAAGAAGCTAAGAGACAATTTAATGAATGGTTAGAATAACTCCTTCATTCTTGACTTCAGTGCCGAAATCAATTCAGGATCATTATACTGATAGATGTCGGGAATATCTAATGAGAGAATCCGTTTTTGCATATAGGCATCAGGAAATCTCCGGGAGATCTCACTTCTTTGGGCATCTTCCATAACGACAACGGCATCAGCCCATTGCAGCTGTTTTTTGGTAACTGGGTGAGAAGTGTAAAGACCAGCTGACTTTGTCTGAAACTTATCCTGGAAAAGGCGTTCCGCTGTCTTACTCCGGTTCTTGTTTTGGTTGCAAATAAAAAGGATATTCATGGACAATCCTTAGTACTCCAAACCATTTAAATTTTTCTATATCAGAAACTTACCATTTCTCTGGATGCATTTGCCATCAACGTACACTGCACCGCCTTTTCTTAAGTCTTTGATCATGTCCCAATGCAGGGCTGAGTGATTCTTGCCGCCGCCAACCTTGTAGGCCATGCCCAGGGCGAGATGCACTGTACCGCCGATCTTTTCATCGAAGAGAATCTGCTTGATAAATCTCTTGATGCCAAAGTTTGTGCCGATGCCTAGTTCACCCAGCATGCATGCTCCCTTATCCACCTTTATCATTTTCCGCAAAAAGTCCTGGTTCTTAGAAGCTGTTGCCTTGACCACTTTTCCTTTCTTAAATTCAAGCCGTATATCATCAATCTCCTTGCCGTATGCTGAAACCGGAAAATCATAATGGATATAACCATGAGTTTTTGTCTCAACCGGAGCCAAAAATACTTCTCCATCAGGCATATTTCTGCTTCCCAAACAAACCTGACCTGTTCTGCCCCTTATATCGAGGTAGATATCAGTATCTTCTCCCACGATATGGGCCTCTTTTCCTTTGTCCAGGACTTTCTTGAGCCTATTCTGGATTTTAGCCTGGTTTTTCCAGTCAATAAGGCAGGCACTGTAGACAAAATCCTCAAATTCCGGCAATGACATCTCTGCATCCTGGGCCAGTGCATTTGTGGGGAATTCGCAAATTACCCAATTGTCTTTTTTGAGTGTAATATCTGAGATCATCCTGGTCACTTTGCTGCGTAATGCTATTTTGCCTGGATCTATGCTGGTCAATTCTTTTGTGTTGAGCGGAGCTCCGATGCCGATGTAGCCATCAAACATCTTTGCTTCCAGCAAACCCAGTTTGGGCTTTGCTTTCAATTGTTCTTCAGAAGCGTACTTGTAATAGGTATATGCAGTTCCTTCGACATCTGCGTGGATCACTGGAAAAGCTCCTTTTAAAAGAATGAGCTTGGCTATCTCATTTATCAGATCCTTTGCTTCGTTGTTGCCCCTGATCTCAATCAAGCTACCTTTCTTGACTTTGATAGAATCATGCACCAATTGTGCAGCCAGTTTCTGTATGCGTGGATCCATTTACTTGATTCCCTGAGAACTTATTTATAAATGTTTGTTTAAAGGCTCAAGTTTACTTTGTCAACTTAAAGTCCATGCCTTGAGATGCCTAACCAAAACATTAATAAATTTTCATCATTTTTGGCTTGTTATGGGGGGACGCATAGAAAAGGATTCTTTTGGAGAACTAGAGGTACCTGCAGATGCTTATTTTGGCGTGCATACGGTTCGGTCCCAGCAAAACTTCCGGATCAGCAGGCTCAGATGGCATCCTGAGCTCATCAAATCTATAGCTATTTTGAAGAAAGCATGCGCTCAGGCCAATGTTGAACTGAAGATTCTCGATGCCCACAAAGCAGATGCCATCATCCAGGCATGCAATGAGATAATTTCAGGAAAGTTTTCTGATCAATTTCCCTTGGACATATTCCAGGCTGGCTCCGGCACCTCAACCAATATGAATGTGAATGAGGTGATCGCAAACCTGGCTCTTGAAATTCTAGGAAAAGACAGGGGCTCAAGAGAGATCCATCCCAATGATGATGTCAATAAAGGCCAGTCAACCAATGATGTTGTGCCTTCTGCCATAAGGGTTGCTTCTATCACCATGCTAGATGATTTAATACGGAATTTAGAACTTTTAAAAATGTCCTTCTATAAGAAATCAGAGGAATTCAAGGATGTCCTTAAATCAGCTAGAACTCACCTGCAGGATGCAGTTCCGATAACTTTGGGCCAGGAATTCAATGCCTACGCAACGGCTCTGGGAAAGCATCTGCAAAGACTTGAGGAAACTAAAAAATATCTCAGAGTTTTGGGCATAGGGGGAAATGCTGTTGGAACAGGGCTTAATACCCATCCTACATTCAGGAAGCTCATCATCAAGCATTTAGGGCATAATTTTGAAATGAGCAAAGATGCCATCGAAAGCACCCAGTTCCTGACTGACATAGCAGCCTTATCTTCTATCCTGAAATTGGCGGCAATTGATATCAACAAAATTGCAAATGATCTGCGTTTATTATCTTCCGGCCCTAATACCGGATTAAAGGAAATAAATCTGCCGCCTGTTGAGCCTGGCAGCTCAATCATGCCAGGAAAAATCAATCCAAGCATCGCAGAGGCAGTCAACATGGCTTGCCATCAGGTCATAGGGAATGATACTACTATAACTATCTCATGCGCATCAGGCAATCTCGACCTCAACACCCACATGCCAATTATAGGCCATAATATCCTAGAATCCATTGAGTTATTGTCTAATGCGGCAAAGACCTTTGCCGAGAAATGTGTTTCAGGCATAACCGTGAACAGGGATAAATGTAGTTTTTATGTGGAGAATTCCATGGCTTTGGCAACAGCCCTTAACCCCCATATAGGATATGACAAAGCTGCTGCAGTCGTCAAGGAATCTCTGCAGACAGGCAAAACAATAAAAGAATTGGTGCTGGAGAAAGGGTACCTGGACAAAAAGAAACTGGATGAAGTCTTAAACCCTAAAAATCTGACACGGCCTAATCTACTATGAAATTCCTCACCAAATACATCTCGATGCATACTGAAAAAAAGATCGCATTTATCAATATCACTGAAGAAGTTGAGAAGTATGTCAGGGAATCAGGTATCAAAGAGGGTTTAGTGCTGGTAAACCCCATGCATATAACCTCTTCTGTTTACATAAACGATGCAGAATCCGGCCTGATACAGGACTATGAACAGTGGCTCAGGAAACTGGCGCCCACTGATGTGCGTTTATACAAGCATAATCTCACTGGTGAGGATAATGCGTATGCCCATTTATGGAGAACCGTGATGGGAAGAGAGGTTGTGGTTGCTATAACTAAGGGAAAACTCGATTTTGGGCCCTGGGAACAGATCTATTATGCCGAGTTTGACGGGCAGCGGCTGAAAAGAGTCTTAGTTAAGATCATCGGCGAGTAAAAGCATAGCTTTATAAACTAAATCCCATTTTTTTGGCCCATTGCACCTCGGTGCAAGATCAAGTAAATTAGATAAGGTGAAACATTATGGAAAGACAAGGCTTTAGGAATCCGCCCGTAAATGTGGGCGATGAGTTAGATGTGTTGATAGAGGCTGTCGGCGAAAAAGGAGACGGCATAGCAAAGAAAGATGGGTTTGTTTTGTTCATCCCAGGCGTAAAGCAGGGTGACCAAGTGCATATCCGGATTTCGAAAGTGCTTCGCAAGGTCGGTTTTGCAGAAGTGGTTGGATCTACATCTTCTAAGCCGTCAAAAGCAGAGCCTGAGGAAGAGACGCAGTCTGAGGAAGAACAGCCAGCTGAAGAGGAGACCTCCTCAGAAGATTCTGAAGACTTCGGTGAAGACCAGTAAGTTTTTATATTTTTATTATTTTCTCCTTTTTTTATGAGATTGTTTATTGCAGTTGATTTTGAAGCATTGCACGCTGAATTTCAGAACATACAGGATCAGATAGATCCATCCCTAGCCAGGATGAGCAAGGCCAAGACCTATCATCTGACTCTTAAGTTTTTAGGTGACACTGATACTATTGAGGATATACAGGAACAACTCAAGAAAATAACATTTGAACCTTTTACCGTAAGGCTGGATACTGTCGGCGTGTTCCCTGACGAGTACAACATTAAAGTTATCTGGGTTGGCATCAAGCCGGAAGAGCAGATGAAGGAACTGCAAAAAAAGGTGGAGGATGCCTTGCCTGGATTCAAACAGGATTATAGGTTTCATCCGCACATAACGTTAGCAAGGGTCAAAGATTCATCATCGTTATTAGCTCAGCAACTACGACTTATCCTTGTTCCTTCTTGTCCGTGCAGGGTACATGAATTTAAGCTTGTCCAAAGTGTTCTGACATTAGAAGGACCAAGGTACAGAGACATACAGACCTTTTCGTAAGCTTTTTAAACACCTGGCCATTTCTGCATAGCATTACCGACGCTTTCAGCCTGGCTATGGGTTGATGGCAGCGCTGCTTGAGGTTATAAAAAAAGCAGAGGAGGATTACGATGGTAGAAGAAAATGCTAAACTATTAGTTCCGCAAGATACTTATCTTAAATCAGGAATCCACATAGGGACTAAATTCAGGACAAAATACATGGCTCAATTCATCTATAAGGTACGGCCGGACGGATTATCTGTCTTGAACCTTCAGAAAATTGACGAGCGGATAGGATTAGCAGCAAATCTTATGGCCCAATATGCTCCGGAGGATATCTTAGTTGTATCCCGCAGAGAGAACAGCTGGAAATCTGTCAAGGAATTCGGGAAAGTCACCAACATCAACGTGGTTGCCGGTAGGTATCCACCTGGCATGCTGACTAACCCTGAGCTGAAAATCTATAGAGAGATGAAGCTGATTTTTGTTACTGATTCCTGGCCAGACCGAAATGTGGTTGATGATGCCAATAAGGTTGGCATCCCGGTCATCGCCTTAGGCGACACCAACAACACCAGCAACAATATTGACCTCATCATCCCCTGTAATAATAAAGGAAAGAAGAGCTTAGGCATTTTATTCTGGATACTCGCCAGAGAATATTTAAGGAAAAGAGGCCTCATTGGGGAAAACGAGGAGCTCAAAGAAAGCATTGAAGATTTCTCAGATGAGATTTAAGAGATCGGCAATAGCTTTCTTCAATTCTTTTTTTTCATACAGCACTTTGTAGACCTGAGAAGTGAGCGGTAGATCAATATCCTGCTCTTTACTGAATTCATAGACTGCTTTTGCGGTGGTAATGCCCTCTGCAACCTGTCCTTCCATGGATCTGATGATATCCGGCATTGATTTTCCCTGGGCAAGCATCTTACCTGTTCTCCGGTTCCTGCTATGCTCGCTTGTGCAGGTCGCAATAAGGTCCCCTACGCCTGCAAGGCCGTAGATGGTCTTCTGTTTTGATCCGAAGTATCTGCCGAACTTGTTCATCTCTGTTAAGCCATACGTGATTATGGCGCCCTGCGCATTATCGCCCAATCCCAGGCCTACTGCTATGCCGGATGCAATTGCCACAATATTCTTTATTGAACCGCATATCTCAACTCCGATCAGGTCATCATGGGGGTAGACCTTAAAATAAGACCGTTCAATTGCCTGCTTCAGCTGTTCAAGGATTGCTTTTTCCTTTGAGGCAATAACCGTAGCTGTAGGGATCTTTCTGGCAACTTCTTCACAATGGTTCGGGCCGGAGAGCGCCGCAATCCTGGAAGTTTTGAGAGTTTCCTTAAGCACCTGGCTCATGCGCTTGTAGGTGCCAAGCTCAAGTCCTTTGGCTATAGATACCACTATAGCATTTTTTGAAATGACCGGAGCGAAAGATTCTGCAGTTGTGCGCATGAATTGCGAAGGAACAGCGAACACAACGCATTCAGCTTTTTCCGCAATATGCTTGTCATTAGTCAGATCAAGTGTTGGGGATAATGAAATACCTGGTAGAAACTTCTTGTTTTCTCTATCCTGTTGTATCTTCTGCAGCAATTCAGGATCTCTGATCCATAAAGAAACTTCATTTGTTTCAGCTAGTAAATTAGCTAAAGTTGTCCCCCACCCACCTGCACCTATGACTACAAATCTCATTTTAGTTGAACTCATAGCGCTGTTTTGCCAGCGCTGCTATCTTTTTCATGACTTTAGTAGTAAGCTTCCTTAAAATCTTTTTGTTATTTTCCTTACCATAGTAGGGGGAGAGATTGATGGGCTTCCCAATCCTTAAATCAGCCTTCAGCCCTAGACGGGGAATTTTCTTTCCTTTCGGCAGAATCTTAAATGTGTTAGAAACACCCATGGGCACTATGGGGACGTGCGCAGCAAGCGCTAGTCTTACTACACCAGTTTTTGCTTTATTCATCTTGCCGGTAGTGGTCCTGGTTCCTTCAGGATATATCATGATGAGGTCACCTTTTTTCAGAGCCTTGACTGCGATCTGCAGAGCTCTTTTTCCGCCTTTTTTCCTGTCGAGAGGAATGGCATTGAGGTATTTATGCCATTGTGTCTGGATAAAACCCTCAAAATGCTCTTTTTTTGCCAGAAATCGTGCGGCGCGCTCTTTTTTTAGAAGGTTTAAGCCTATGATAAAATGATCCAAATATGATGCATGGTTGGCGCAGAGAACTGCACCTCCTTTAGGGATATTCTCAAGACCTGAGCATTTTCCTCTCCAGGGCTTTATGAGCAAGCCTACAATGTGCCGTGTAATCTCAAAGCTCATTTTGCAAGTTTTAGTATCTCCTGCATAACTTTTACTGTTATTTGTCGCGGATTTTTATTTTTGAAAACAAATGGTTTTCCTATCTGAATAACCACGATCTTTTTTAGTCTGGGCAATGCAGTTCCCTTGGGCCAGACCCTAAAAGTTCCTTTTGTTCCGATGGGGACGACTGGTACATTGGCAGCAGCAGCCAATGAACCTATGCCGGTATGGGCTTTTTTTATCCTCCCATCAGGAGACCGGTGCCCTTCAGGGAATATACCTATCGGTTCTCCCTTTTGTAAATATCGGAGGGCTTTTTTATAAGCTTTTTTGTTGATGGCTTTCTTTTCTGAGCATTCATATACCCTCACTGGAATGACTCTGCCCCATTCAAGGAATTTCCGTAGAAAGAAATTTCTGAAATATTCGTCATTGCAGTAGATATGCACATATCGGTTAATTGTAGTAATGATTATCATAGGAAGGAGCAGGTCATCTAAGAAGCTCCCGTGGTTTGCGGCAAATATGAATGGCCCCTTTGGCAAGTTTTCTATGCCATTTATTTTTCTAATCCAGATCCAGCGTAAGGGGAAAAAAAGTTTTTTTGCTATCGGATACGCCATTATCGCACCTTTTTTAGGCATATGATGCTTATTACTGCAGCTACGAGGTAGATCAATTGCTCAACGGTAATACCTAGCAGGAAGCCATATTGGTCTGCTTCCTTGAAAAAACCCATAAGAAACCTCAGACTGCTGTACCATACCAAGAATGTCCAGAATAATGTGCCTTTCTTGTAATTTTTGTCCTTGAGGAACCACAGCAATCCAAAAATGGAGAGATTAGCAAGACTGTTATAGAGCTGGACCGGATGCCTGAATCCTTCATAATCAGGAAACTTAACTGCCCATGGAACTGAGGTTATCCTGCCTACCAGCTCTCCATTGATAAAATTTCCTATCCTGCCTAGCGCCAATCCGATCGCCAGAGGAATAACTGTAATGTCAGCCAGAGTGTAGAAATCAATATTTTTCTTTCTCATGAACAATTTAATTGCTACGAGGGCCCCTACCAATCCGCCTAAGAATATCAGGCCGCCATTCCAGACTGCAACTATCTGTAATGGATTTTCCCAGAAATAAGATGGGTTGTACAGCACATAAAATAGCCTTGCACCTGCCACCACACCCACTACCAGATAAAAGATATAGTCAGCAACCTCATCTCTGGACAGGCCAATTCCCTTTTGCTTGACTAAAGCGTTAATCATGAAGTATGCAATCACAAAACCCAATGCATAGAAAATGCCGTAGTAGCGTATCTCCAACGGGCCAATGTCCAACAGAGTTGGATTAATGTTGTGGACAAACATAGTATCACCCTTTTAACTTGTTAAAATCTGGCCAGTTTGAGAGGAGCTGGCCGCCATCAACAGCAATTACTTGGCCGGTGATGAAGTCTGCTGCTGGCGATACGAGGAATGATGTGCAGTATGCAATCTCTTTGGGATCTGCAAACCGGCGCAAGGGGATTGTTTCCTGCAGTTCCTGCATCATCTTCTTGTTGTTTATCATCTCTTCCTTGAAACCTTCTGTTACGGTGATGCCCGGCGCTATAGCATTGACTGTAATGTGGGGCGCAAGCTCGAGTGCCAGCGTCTTGGTCAGATTGATGACGCCTGCGCGTGCAGCACCGGAATGCGCAAGGCCGGGCGCTGCCTTGATAGCATAGATATGGACAATATTGATTATTTTCCCCTGCTTCATGTATTTTGCTGCTTCTTTGCAGCAGAACCAGGTACCATATAAATTTGTCTTCACCACTGCATCAAAGCCGTTCGTGGTTATGTCCTTGAATGGCGCGATGAACTGCCCTCCTGCGTTATTGACCAGGATGTCAATTCTGCCGAAGGTGTCAGCAACTTTCTTAAACAGACGCTGCACCTGGGACTCTTCCCTGATATCAGTCTGTATATAGACTGCATCGGATGAGACTTTCTTTATTTCCTCAATGCCCTTGCTGAGTTTTTCTTCTTTTCTGCCTGCTATGGCAATCTTTGCTCCCAACGAAGCTAATCCGAGCGCAATCTCCTTGCCGATGCCTGTTCCGCCGCCTGTTACGATGGCGACCTTTCCCTTTAGAATATTTTTTTCAAACATTTTACAGCGCCATGCCTCCGTCAACCCTTATGACTTCCGCAGATATATAGCGGGCTTGATCTGATGCGAGGAAGGCAACAAGGTTTGCCACATCTTCAATAGCCCCTAGTTCCTTCATTGCAATAAGTTCAATCATCTGCTCAAGCATCATGACCGGAATCTTATCCGTCATCGGGCTTTTAATCAGACCAGGAGCTATGGCATTTACGGTTATCTTGTTCTTACCCACTTCTTTTGCCAATGCCTTGGTGAAGCCTATGATCCCTGCCTTTGATGCAGAGTAGTTGCACTGGCCGAAGTTCCCACTGATGCCTGCAATGGAAGCCATGTTGATGATGCGGCCTCCTTCGGGGATTAAGGGCAGCACACAATGCGTCACATTGTAAACACTCGTTAAATTCACACTGATGACGCTGTTCCATTCCTCTGGGGTCATCTTTCTCAAGGTTCTGTCTTGGGTAATGCCTGCATTGTTTACTAGGATATCCACTTTCGGGAATTTTAACTTTATCTCTTCTACCATCTTCTGGATATCCTCAAATTTAGAGACATCTGCCGGAACTGACATCACCTGGACACCAAGCTTTTTTATTTCAGCTATGGTCTCTTCATTGGACTGCCGGTCATTCAGGATAATATTACATCCTTCTTTGGCTAACCTGAGTGCGATGGCTTTTCCAATACCCCGGGAACCACCGGTAATCAATGCTGTTTTTCCTTTCATAATAATCCCTCCTAAACCTGAAGTATCTTGACCAGGAACTTCGCCTGGACAACTTCAGTTCCATCTTGCTTCTTAATGCTGATGCTGCATACCAGGCGCTGCTTTTCTGGAATCCTTTCTGTCACCACAACTTCGCATGTTATGGTATCATTAATAAAAACAGGCGCAGTCAGCGTGATATCCTTTTTAAGGGCGATAACGACACATTCATCTGAAGTGAACATATCTACCAGGGCAACTGCAATGGTGCTCTCTGTTAGGAAGGCGTTTGTTGCCCTTTTGCCGAATATCGATTTCTTCATGCGCTTCTCATCAAAATGCACTGGGTTAAAGTCACCAATCAATTCCCCAAACTGTTTATTCAGCTCTTCAGTGATCTGCCTGGTGAAACTTCCCCTGTATCCAATCTTGAAATCATCGTATATCATTCATACACCTCTGAATTTTATTCCATACTGGATGATGCCTTGCGCACCATCAGACTGCATTCTGCGTAGGCATGCTACCACTTTAGAGCCAATCGCAGCAGCAGGAGTGTCCACAATCTGAGCTGTTACTTGCGGACCTTCGTCCAGTTTAATTATTGCAAGCATGAAAGGCATTGACGATTCATGCACTGTTGTTATGGAAACAATGGTGCCTTTTCCTGATAGTTCAACTGGATTGGTGCTGTTCCTGCAGGCAGGGCATGCTTTGCTGCTTGGATACCATGTCAATTTGCATGCATTGCAGAAGCTACCCGCTAATGCTGACCTGTTGTTTCTCCATGCATAAGGTATGCTAATCATTTTTTGAATATGTTCACCACTGAAAGCCTGCCTGTTCCGGCGAGAGAATGGGTCAGACCATGTTCTGATGCTTTTAGACGGCTGAGGACATCAATAGCCTGGCGGACACCGGTAGCAGCAACTGCGTGGCCACACGCCTTCAATCCTCCGCTGGCATTGATCATGTCCTTATTCTTTTTTATGAATCCCCATGCTTCACCTTTCTTGGCAAAGCCCAGGTCTTCCACGGCAAGCAGCTCTGAAATCGGATAGATATCATACACTTCTGCTTTAGAGATCTTCATGGAAATCTGTTTTGCACATTTCTTTGTTGCATCCAATGAAGTCAGGGATGCTCTTTGGGCAGTATTTTCATAATCAGTTGCAATTAAACTTGCAGTGAAATGTCCCTGCACCTTGTAGCTGGATGCGCTGTCAGGATGGCACATGACAACCGCAGCAGCGCCATCAGAATGCGGTGCACACTCTAACGTATGGATGGGGTCGGCAACCATCGGACTTTGGAGAATCGCTTCTGCTGAAAGTTCTGATGCAAACTGCGCATAGGGATTTTGCATCGCATTCTTATGATTTAGCGAGGCAACTGATGCCAGATCAGCTGGCTTAATCCCATACTCATGCATGTATTTTTGCGCCATAAGCGCAAACTGTGAACTTACGGTAGCTCCCTGGCTTTTTTCCTCGGTCGGAAGTGAAGAAATATTATTGAGGTGTGTTCCGGTAAGGTCAGTTGCTTTCTCCACACCGAGGACTATTGCACATTTGCACTGGCCTGACATAATAGAAGCCGCAGCCTGCCGCAGGGCCATAGCTCCTGAGGCGCCTTCCTCATTGATGCAGGCAGTATTGTCGATATGCAGCTCTTCACCGGTGGCATGGTGATACACATTTGCCACAAATGCAGCGTCAACATCTGTAAGGTCAAGTTTTTCCACAACTTTGTAAATAAGATCAGAGATATTCTTATCCCAGAGCTGCCCGAATTTTATCAATGAGGTCTGGATGATGGGGATATTCATCGTAACAACCCCACACATTTGCTATAAGCTGCATATCCCACATATTCCTTCTCATCAACATAGCTCTGTGTTGTTTTCTGTTTTATTTTTTTGATCTGGTCAGTAACTTTAAACACAAACGAATCTGAGCCTGCGCCGCTTCCGAATGAGGTGACCAGTATCCGTTCGCCTGGCTTTGCCTGATCCAGGATGTGGGTAAAGACTAGGAGGGATGCTGCAGAGTAGGTGTTGCCGATCTTTGAGACCAACAAGTTCTTTTCTATCTTTTCTTTGGGCAGGCCAAGCAATTTGGCTGCTTTCAACGGGAATTTCCCATTAGGCGTATGGAATGCAAAGTGGTCAATGTCTTTTTCAGTGAGGTCCAGTTTTTCCATCATCATCCGAGTACAAGCAACTACATGCTTGAAGTATGCTGGTGTTCCAGTAAATTGCTCTGCATGGCTGGGAAATTTCTGCAGCTGCCTTCTCCAAAAATCAGGGGTATCTGTTGCATAGGAACAGGTTCCTTCCAGCTCAGCCATCACCTTTTCCTTGCCGACGACAAATGCTGCAGCGCCTGCCGCAGCACTGTATTCCAGGATATCTCCCGGAGCTGCCTGGGCTGTGTCTGACCCAATCGCAAGGCCCGATTCAATAAAGCCTGCTTTGACAAGGCCTAAGCAAATCTGCAGTGCAGCAGTCCCTGCTTTGCACGCAAATTCGAGGTCAGCAGCCGAATAGTTGGGGCCAATGCCTAATGCTTCACCTACAATTGTAGCATTTGGTTTGACTGCATAAACCTTGGATTCAGATCCACAATAAATTGCGCCGATCCTGCTTTTATCTATATCCTTAATCGCAATGCGCGCTGCTTCAACACCCATAGTCAGGCTGTCTTCATCAGCTGCCGGAACTGATTTTTCTTCAATAAGGATAGATTTTGGTATAGAAGGATCTGCATTGTTCGCTTTGGCAATCTCCTCTGCCTTTATCCTATATTTGGGGATGTACGCCCCATACCCTGTTATGCCGATCATCGTTTTTTGAGGATGTTAACGGTAACTGTAGCTCCTGCTCCTCCAATATTCTGGGCAAGGCCAATCTTAGCATCTTTAACTTGCAAGTCTTTTGCTTCCTGCCTCAGCTGTTTTGTTATCTCATATATCTGACTTATTCCCGTAGCGGAAACCGGATGACCTTTTGCTTTTAAGCCTCCGCTGGTGTTGACGGGCAATCTGCCATGCAGGGAAACTGTGCCGTCGCGGATAAGCTTCGAGCCTTCGCCTTTCTTGCAGAAGCCCATATCCTCATATGCGATGAGCTCTACTATGGTGAAGGCATCA
>DATDXC010000055.1:0-6534 GCA_035289425.1 Candidatus Nanoarchaeia archaeon | reverse complement strand
GAAAATACGGTAGCCTTTGTTTGAGCCATATGATTTTAAGCGTAAGCGGGTCACGAGAGTGACCAAAATCATAATGAGCGAGAACAAAGCAGTATTTTCCACAAGAATCTCCTGATGTAAATCAGGTTAGAGTTTCAATGTATTCGTAGGCGCTATAGGCAGCTAATGTCCCTTCTGCGACTCCGGTAATAGCTTGTTTAAAGACTGTGTCTACAATATCCCCGCAGGCATACACCCCCTCTACATTAGTTTTAGCGGCCCTGTCGATAATGATCTCGCCTTTCTCATTCAATTTGACCCCTAAGCCTTTTACGATATCTGAGAGAGGGATGTGTCCGATTTCGATAAATAAGCCATCTAATTTGAACTCTTTTGTGCCCTTATACAGATTATCCAGAACGACAAATCTCACGAGTTTGTCTCCCTTGATCTCTACAATATTGGTGTTGGGGATTACCTCTATTTTTGGATTCTTCTCTACTTTGCGCATGTTTACCGGTTCAGGATGAATCTTGCTGCCCCGGTAGAAAATATACACTTTTGAGCCATACTGGGTAAGAAGCAGCGCTTCCTTTGCGGCTGAGTCGCTGCCGCCTACAACACCGAGGACTTTTCCTTTGTAGACAGGGCCATCACAAAGGGCGCAATAGTGAACTCCTTTATTGGCGAATTCTTTTTCTCCTGGCACGTTGAGCTTTCTCCATTCACTTCCTGTCGCAATGATCAGGGTTTTTGACTCAAAATGCTGTTCTGCAGTATCCACTTTGAAGCCATTCTTTGTTTTGGATATCTTGGTGACTCTTCCTGTTTTTGTCTCGATTTTATAATCATTGGCATGTTCCTTTATCTTCTCAAAAAGGTCTGATCCTGAGAGTTTCTTGAAACCAGGGTAATTGGAAACATCATCCGTAAGGATTATGGTACCGCCTATGCTTTTTCCGAGAACCAGGGTCTTAAGCTGGAACCTACCGCAATAGACTGCTGCGCCAAATGCAGCGATACCTCCCCCTACGATTATGGTATCATACATCATGCAGATGCTTTATCCAACTTGAGCGCTTTCCTGATAGCAGGTTCGTCAAAGCCAACAATTATGGTCCCATTGATATCAAGAACAGGGACACCCATCTGCCCTGATTTCTCGAGCATATCATTGCGTGCTTCTTCATCCTGTCCAACGTTCTTTTCCTCGAATTTTACCTTATTCTGTTTGAGGAATTCTTTTGCTTTCTGGCACCATGGACACACTGTTGTTGAATACACCGTTACATTTGCCATTGTTTTTCACCCCATGCGGTTTAAACGCTGTTTTTATATAAATATTTCTATCTTCCATTTAATAATAATGTACAAGGCTTAAACACCTTCTTTAAGGCCATACGCCCTAAAGTTTAATCTTAAAAAGGATTCTTGAATAAAAAAGGAGAAAATTTTATAAACAAGCATTTCTCCCCCCCTACCATGAAGTATGTGCTTATTGCTCCCTGCGGTGACGATTTAGGGCCCTTATTTATCGGCCTTAGGGAGTTCCCTACTGAGAAGATATACCTTCTGTGCCCTGAAGGAAGGGAGGCAGCTGCCGAGAAGGCCAAGAAAGAGCTAGATCGTTTTAAGATTCCAGTCTATGTCAAAATCCTGAAGGGAAATGTATGGGAGGCAACCTTTAAAGCGGTAGCCGAAATCAAAAATATTGAAAAGGACAAAGAGCTTATTGTGAATGTCTCTGCAGGTGACGCCCATTCATGCAGGTGTGCTGCTTGTTCAGCTTCTTTTGTAAATGGGTTGAGAGCTTTTGAGATAGAAAACAATGAACTCCAATTGCTCCCCATCCTTAAATTCTCCTATTACAAAGTTATACAGGATAAGAAGATGGACATCCTCAGTGTCCTGTTTAAGGATAGAACCTGCTGTGCATCATTAGAGGAATTAAGCAAGAAGACGAAGATGAGCCTCCCCCTTATCAGCTACCATATCAATGGGAATCTGAAATCAGAAGGGCTTAAGCAGCTGGGCTTGGTCGAAACTAAGGAAGAGAAAGGAAGGGTCAGTGTTACTTTGACAACAATGGGTAGATTACTGGTTAAGGGATATGTTAAGTAGATTTCTTGCCAACTGAGATTTTTCTAATTACCAGTTTTCATAACTTTTTGGTTAGCATCCAGAATCCTACCCGGTTCCACACTATGGTTGCATACATAAAAATGAGGCTGCTAATCGCAAGTATAGTAACCAGTAACCTAAATGGTGCTGTTTCCAATATGCCAAATGATACCCACATCAGAATCAATGCGACCACTATGATACCCAAGTACCCCACATACCGCTTGCCCTGATGACAGGTTGCATTATACGCCTTTTTGAGTATATCTTTGATTGATAATCCCTGCATGAATAATGACTGAGAGATGCTAATAAACACATAGGACAACAGCCCAAACAACGCTAGGAATATGCTTGTTACCACAATGAAGAAGGCATCCTTAAAAAGCACAAATGCAAGGGAGCTATAACCTATGAAGATACCCAGAAGCACAATGAATATGATACTATTCATACCAAAGAACCTCTTTAGATCATATTTTATTATCTTCCCTTCTAGGCCTCCTACATTCTGCAAGATGAACAACTTACATACCGAATGTAGCAATACTATACCTGCATAATAAGCTAATAGAATGATCAGCAACAAGGGTGTATTAATTCCATACCTGGCAAGAATGTTGCTTAAGTCTGCAGGGTTCTTTGGTAGAAATACATTTATCAACCGTCCAATCACAATAAGGACCGTAAAGAACAGCATATCAAAAAAAAACATATAGAGCACATTTTGCTGCTTCCTTTTCAAGATGGAAAAAATCTTCAGTGTCATTTTACGTTTGTAAATGCATAGGCCTTTTTAATCTTTTTTATCAAGCGTGCAGGGCAATCTTCTATACTCCCTCCGGATTTGAATTTACCCAGCGCCCCCCTTTTTGACTCTCCATAAAAGAGGACCAGCCCCACCTTTGATTTTAATATAAATTTGCAGGACACCGTTATCCTTTTGGCGGGTGGTTTAGGTGCGTCGTCCATCTGTAGAGCGTAATCTGCTTTATCTTTTATTGAATGGTGATTAGGAAACAAAGCAGCAATGTGACCGTCTTCTCCTGCGCTTACTATCACAATATCAAATCGTCCAGTTGATTTGAGCTCATTGATATATCCCTTCACTCTCTTACTAAGCGTGAAGGGATGCATATTCTCTTTTGGCAATAATTTTTTTAATGTCAATTCCCTTAAGAACACCTTATATGCGAGCTCATAGTTGCTCAAATCGCTGCTGATGGGGACTCTTCTTTCATCCACCATATACACATGCACATTTTTCCATGGGATATTGGCATGTTTCAGTCTCAGGAAAATGCCGGAAACACTGGAACCACCCACAATTCCCAGCGACACTTTCTTTTGTTTTTTTAGGAATTGTTCAATATTCTTCTCAATTATAGCAGATGCCAACCGATCAAGTTTATCGGTGTCTTTATCATAAAAATTTTTTATCATTTCTTATTGACTGTATGGCCTCCGAATTCATTCCGCACTGCAGCAATTGTCCTTTTACCCAGAGAAAATTTCTTGCTTTTGTCTTTTCTAATTCTCACTGCAGCGTCAAAGGCAGGCGCATACCCCCCCACTGCTGTTTTGGTTTGTTGCAGCTCTCCTATGGTTACGCTCCCAATTTTTGTTCCGATTTTTTTAAAATCAGGTCTTCTGAGAGCCTTTGTTGTCAGCTCCAACAACCAGCTTCTCACCACAGAAGCAGGCTGCCAGACTTCGGTTGCCTTGTCGATTCTGATCGGATGCTTAAATTTCTGCAAGAGCTCCACGCCTTCAGCGAGGCCTTGTAGATACACATATTCGATAATATTGTGGACAGATTTTACAAAGTGGCCTGAACCAGCAGGTCCAAAGTATCCATACCCTCCTTTGGGAGCTAATGCCCTGCATATAGGTTCTAAATGCTTAAACTCAGAGTGAGGGCCACCAATCATTAAGGTATACCCCCTATGAAGCCCCCATACGCCTCCGCTTACTCCACAGTCAAAGAAATGAATGCCATGCTTATCGCACCACATCTTGTGTTTTTCCGCATTCTTATAGAAGGCATTTGCTCCATCAATAATAATATCCCCTTTTTTAAGCAGATTAAGCAATTCCTTGATATGCTGGTCAGTCGTAATTCCTGCTGGGAGCATCAACCACACAATTTTTCTCTCTGGCAGTTTTGCCACTAGCTCCTTTAGGGTGTACGCAGGTATTGCGCCTTTTTTCTTTATTGCATCCACCTTCTCAGGACTTCTGTTATAGGCTATCACCTGGATGTTATGCTTCGATAACCTTTCAACCATGGGAAATCCCATTCTACCCAGTCCAATAAATCCGATCTTCATGCGCGCCACCTTATCTCGTGTTTTTTGTTGAATTCCATCAATTTGTCAGGCCCCTTGGATCCTGGCTTATAAAAATACAGCTTTCCCTTCATCTTCTCTACCTTGTCTATAATTTTCCAGGCATATTCGATCTCATCGTTTCTCACAAAGACTGAAGGATCTCCTTTGAGAATATCCTCCAACAAAATTTCATATGCTTCGGGGGTGTTGGGTCCGAATGCTATCTGTTGGGAGAAGTCCATCTTGACCGGCAGTATGTCATACTTCCTTCCCGGAACTTTTGAGTTCAATTCAACTGAAAATCCTTCATTAGGTTGAATACGTATAGAGAAATAATTTGTATCAGTAGGGCAGTTTCTGGTGAGAATGCAGTTTATATGCCTAAAATTAAGATGTATGCTTGTGTCTTTCTTATCCAATGCTTTTCCGACTTTTATGTAAAACGGAACTCCTTTCCAGCGCGGCGTATTTATCTTTACTTTCAAGATTGCAAATGTCTCTACCATTGACTGGGGGTTCACACCCCACTCTTTTCGATAGCCTTCATACTGCCCTACAAGCACTTCCTCAACATACACTTTCTTGAGCAGCCTTGCCTTTTGCGTTCTGATATATTCTCCTACCAGCATCTTAGGGGTCTCCATTGCAGTAAGGGCCAACAGCTGCAGCACGTGGTTCTGCACCACATCTTTAAGAGTACCGTAGGAATCATAAAATCTGCCACGGCGGCCTTCCATGCCAATGTTCTCAGTCAGATTTATCTGTACTGATTCAATATGTTCTCTCCTCCACAAAGGCTCAAGGATTCTGTTTGTGAATCTCATAACTGCAATATTTCCGACAATCTCTTTGCCCAGATAATGGTCTATTCGGTAAACCTGCTTCTCCTTAAAGACCCGATTGATATCTTGGTTCATCTTTTTGGCAGATTTGAGATCTTTCCCGAATGGCTTTTCATATACCAGTCTGCACCATCGTTTTTGCGTTTCGTCTGCAATATGATTATTGGCCAGATTCTTTGTGATCACGTCAAAATCCTGGGGGAGTGTTGCGAGATAGAATACCCTATTGCCTGACAGATGATGCTTTTTTTCTATGGATGCAAGCTGTCCTTGCAACTTGGCATAGTCCTGTTTGGAGTAAAAATCCAATTTAAAGTAATAAAATCGGTTTGCAAGCCTGGTCCAAATGCTTCTGCTTACCTTTCCATTGAACTCTTTTGCAGAAGAGAGGATCTGGGCTGCATTGGAATCTGAATGTGCTACTCCCACCACTGCATAATGTTTAAGCTTGTTTTCCTTGGTAAGTTTGTATATCGCAGGGATAATCTTCCTTTTAGTCAGGTCTCCTGTGGCGCCAAAAATTATAATCAGCGGTCTGGTCATTTGTATCCCCTTTATCGGTAAAATATGCCTTAAAAGCTCATCATTTATAAATTTTTAGAAGGATGCTTCATTCTATGACAAGTCTGATAGCTCGTTTGTGGATAAAAGACCCAATACGCCTTCATCAGCATCCATCATTTGAGCTTCACATAGTCCGGAACAACATCTGCTGTGAACTTTTTCATGCCTTCATACGTTTTGGGATGTTTTAGCATATCCCTAATGACCTCAAATGGCAAGGTTGCAATGTCCGCTCCTACCAGTGCAGCTTCTCGAACCTGCCGAGGATTTCTTAATGAGGCTGCCCGGACCTTTGCCTTAAGGCCATAAAACCTAAGAATCTCCACGCATTGCGCAACCAGCGCAATGCCTGAACAGATCCCATTATCATCAAGAATAGCTCCCTTGACCTCTACTCCGTCTGCAGGATAGTGGTCTGCTTTATCGAATGGCATCCCACGCCGAACCCCTAAAAGATCGTCGATCCTTCCCGCAAATGGACTCACGAAACATGCTCCGGCTTTCGCTGCAAGCAAGGCTTGTTCTGGTGTAAAGATAAGCGTACAATTAGTGGGGATTTTAGTGTTATAAGGGTTTAAACCCCCACCCTTTAGGGTGCGTTTTCTCAGAAAGATTTTTGTGCGGCTTCGCCGCAGAATAATCTGCGGACGAAGCTGCGCACTCACTATTGGACAAAAATAGCGTGAGCTCTCGTTCGC
>DATDXC010000054.1:0-10932 GCA_035289425.1 Candidatus Nanoarchaeia archaeon | reverse complement strand
TCCTTCAAACCAGCCTATGGCCTCTTGGAGCTTCTTCTCAATCTGGGAAGAGAACTCAACAAGATTCCCTGTTTTAACTTGGCAGAATATTGGAGGAAGCATTGATGAGAAGGCCCCATCGCTCCAAATTAGATATCCACTTTCCCAAACTTACAATATAAACGTTACCAAGCTAAATTATACTGTATCTGATCACACCGGTCTGAGCAAGTGCTGGTACTCCCTAAATGGGGGAGCCACAAACTCAACGCCAGGTTCATGTCAAAACTTCTCCAGTTTATCAGGAGCAAACGGCCCACATTTGTGGACACTCTATGCGAATGACACCTCTGACAACACAAACATAACAACCATTGCATTTAACAGCACCACCTATTCTGTCTGTGGGGTGCTAAACATAACCCATGCAACATATTCAATCACTAAAGATATCAGCACAACCACTACGTGCTTCACTATAACGGCTGAGAATATCACTTTGAACCTAAAGGCGTATAATATCTCAGCTAGTGGCAACAATATCGGCATAAGCATCGGTGCATATAATGACACTACCATCAAGAACGGCGTCGTTCATAAGTTCAATCAAGGCATCACTTCAACTGCAGACCGTTTAAGATTTATCAATCTTACATTAAGCGCCCACACCCTGGATGGAATTGTTGTTACCGGCAGCCGTAATGTCACCTTGGAGAACAGCACACTTCTCAATAATGGAAGATATGGCCTCTTTACAATCACCACGAATGACAGCACCATAAGGAAGAACCGATTCATCAACAATTCCCAAACATTTTCTACTCTATATAGCATTGGTATTTGGGGGGTCAACAATTGGGTAATGAACAATACTATACGACAGTCAAATAGTAGAGGTGTTAAGTTTACAGGAAACAGTAATTATCTTAAGTCCAACAACATTGTGGTTAGTTCATATGCGCTGTACATCACACAAGGCAATTCAACAATAGTGAATAACAATCTTACTTCAACAAATAGCTTTTCCATATTTGACGATTCCCCATCCTCATCAACGCAGGATTTAATTTACAATAACTCATTAGGAGAAATTCAATGGATTAATTCATCCTTTTTGGGAAATATGGACATAAACGGCACATTCACCTTCCCTGGAGCTATTAAAATCAGGAACAATTCAGCATATTTCAATACATCAGCTTTTGGATCAAACATGAATTCTTCGGCTAATATAACTCTTTTTGGAATTGGCGATAGGGGGATTGCCAAGCCTTTCGTGCTCCGTAATGGGGGGGTTTGCAGGGATTGCCATAACTTTACATCATTGGAAGCAGCGACTGTCAAATTCAATGTAACTTCATGGAGCAATTACAGCATTGGCGCAGATACCATCGCCCCCGCATTCAATGCCACGCCCTCAAATCGTACCTTAGAATACGGTGTAGATGCGTTAAACGTTCGTTTCAATGTATCAGATGATGCAGCCATATCCACCTTCTTTGTCAATGACACCCGATTTAATATAACAAAAGGAGGGCATCTCAGGAACAGAACAAAACTCGCTCCGGCTGTGTATACTCTCAACATAAGTGTGAACGATACGTCAGGAAATCTTAACATGTCATACAAAAAGGTTACTGTACAGGATACCATTAAACCAGCAGTTCATATGGTCAATGTGACGCCCAGCTATGGGGCAGTTGGAACCCAGTTTAACCTTTCTGTTAACGCTTCTGACAAGAATTTAAGCAAGGTATGGGCATTCTTGCAGAAGCCCGATGAGAACAACACAGCTCGGCTTAATCTAAGTAGATTCAACAACTTGTACAATACCTCTTGGAATTCAACAGGAGTCTCAGAGGGCACTTACCTTATAGACATTTTCGTTAATGACACTAGCAACAATACAAGACAGATTGAAAATGGGGCAGCCATTGCCCTATCTACCTATGCACGGGGAGCCTACTATAACTTCAGCATCAATCTGACAGCAAATGTATCAAGATTTGTGAACGCCACAGACCAAACAAATGTCTCTTTGAATATAACCTCTCTCAGGAATAGGACTGCCTCTTTAGCAATAGCTTCCTATACCACAAATCTCAAACCAGTTTTGCCCTCCGGAGTGGCAGAGCTTCGATCATACAAGGACATAATACTTGATAATACCACAAACAACAACCTCTCAAGCGCAATCATCCAGATTTATTACAGCGATGCAGAAGTATCAGCTGCAGGCTTAATTGAATCAACGTTGAGGATACACAAGTTTGATACTTCGTCTAATTCGTGGTTTGTGCTTGAGCCAGGTGGAGTTGATACTGAAAGCAATAGGGTGTGGGGCAATACGACAAGGTTTAGCCATTTCGGTGTCTTTGGTGCTGTTCCGCCAGTCACTGCCTCTGTTCAAGCTGTTCCATCTTCAGGATCCCTCTGCATACCCAAATGGAACTGCACTGCTTGGTCAGACTGTAGTTCTGAAGGTACCCAGGAAAGGATATGCACAAGGGTTGGAACATGCAACTTAAATTACAATAAGCCCAATGAGACACAATCATGCACATACATTGCTCCACTGCAAGAAGCCCCAGCGCCACCCAATGCAACTCAGATTGAAAAACCATCACCAGTTCATATAAAACAGTCTCCTGAATGGTTTAGATATGGCATCATCCTTATTCTGGCCATAATTGCAATTGTGATTCTTTTATGCAAGCCATCGAACCTAATGCAACTATTCGCAAAGATGGAAAAAGAGCTTAAATTAAATCAAGCGGATAGGGCTCAAGCTACTTATGTTAAATTGCGAAGGATTTTCATTCAACAAGCGCCTAGACTACCGTCGCAGCTACGCCACGAGTATCATGAAAGCGCAATGGAACTACACAGGCAGCTCAGTGAGATGCTGAAATAGGAATCTTTTTATTCCTTCTTTTAATTCTCTGTGCCAATGGCAACAATTACCGAAGGAAAAGCTTCCATTTACCTTAAAAAAACAGACAAAATAAGCAAAGAGATGCCAATTTTCTATAATCCTGTTATGAAGCTCAACAGGGACATGTCTATTTTGGTATTGAACTCTCTCAATAAGACTGATATGCGTTTGGCTCTCCCTTTAGCAGCCTCCGGTATAAGAGGTCTAAGATTCTTGCTCGAATTGCCGCCATCAAAGGTTAAGGAACTGCATCTGAACGATTATGATACAGATTTCATAAATAATATCAAAAAGAACATGAAATTAAATAAAATTCATAGCCGGAAAGTTTTCCTGCACAATACAGACGCAAACCTATTTCTGCTGAACGAAAAAGGTTTTGATTATATTGATATTGACCCATTTGGAACCCCTAATCCATTTTTGGATTCTGCAGTAAAGCGTATCAGCAGGAATGGCATCTTAGCTATCACCGCAACAGATACATCAGCTTTGTGCGGTACCTATCCCTTAGCATGTAAAAGGAAGTATTGGGCTGCACCTTTACGAAATGAGCTGATGCACGAAATAGGTCTCAGGATTCTGATCCGAAAAGTCCAGCTGATAGGTTCACAATTCGAGCGTGCCCTTATTCCGCTATTTTCATATTCCAAGGATCATTATATGCGGGTCTTTTTCCAATGCGAGAAAGGGAAAAAGAACGTAGACAAAGTCAGTGAATATCATAAATACTTCCAAGGCGCTGGCCCGCTGTGGGCAGGTAAACTCTGGGATGAAGATTTAGTGGCCAAAATGGTAAAAATTAACCTAGTCAAGGAAAATGAGAAATTCTTAAACATACTTAAAGACGAGTCTAAAATAAGCACCATCGGCTTCTATGATATCCACAAAATAGCAAAAAGAAACAAGTTGCAAAATATACCACGAAAACTAGACCTTATCCATCTGATACAAAAAGTAGGATATAAAGCGTCTGAAACCCATTTCAATCCAGAAGCAATCAGATCAGACATACCCTTAGCAGAACTGGAGAAATATTTTACTTAGCTATCCTACAGCCCTTCTTACGTCAGATATCTCAGCTGAATTGACACCTTTTATCCTGGAAATCTCCTCAGCAACAGGATCAGGACTTCCCTGGTCTTCATCCATCACAAATATTATTTTCAATGCCTTAAGACCGAACGCAATGGGTTCAATCTCTGTTCTGGTGTCCCCCTCTCCGGCGAATGCCGCAATTTTTTCCTTGGCAGCAGTCTCAAGACCCTTTAAGTCAACATCAGGGGAGGTAGGCATTATCTTCACTGTGCAAATTGCATTCGCCATTGTTAATTAGGACCTTCAAATCCACAATTGTGGCACTGATATTTCGCAGAAATAGCCCTGCAATTCTGGCACCTTATAATCTCCTCTTTGCCGCATTTTGGGCAATGGAAACGGGCAGTACCTTCTGAATTGGTAATCTTTACCTTACATGAGCTGCAAAACAATTCCATGGTACTCAGAATTTTACCGTGGTTTAAAAAGGCTTCGGTTTTTCAGGCACATAGGAAATAATCCGGTTCGCCGCATCCACTGAAAAAGGGTTAGGCAAGAATTGTTCACAGGTAGCTATATTGGTAAGGGTATGTTTTGTAATCTCAGAAACCTTTATTTGTCCCCCATACACAGCTAAAAAAGGTATGAGCGAGTCTGCAAGATGCCTGTCAACTGGTGCCTTGCTGTTAATTTCATCAAGAAGTCTTTGCGCAGCTTCATTACCAACCGATTCTGCTCGCTTCTCCTTTTCACCTAACGCATCCGCTCCGATAAGTATGGGATTCCTAAAGTCAATCTCATCAGGATCGAGCGAAAAAATAGCCCATAAGGTTATGCCTGAACCAGTACATAGTGTATCGCAATATTCTGCTCTGATTTGAATTGGGCATTGAAGTGTACCGAGCACCGATTTTGCAGCGTGTGCCTGCCGTTCTGCGACTTGGGCTTTTTGAAGGTCATTGGACGCATGGGAAATCCCCTTGATCTGGATAAGGGTGCCCTGCTCCATTTGATTGATGCTTCTATGTTCCTCTGCCAGAGGAGAAATTTTTATGTCTACCCTTCCCCCTCCAGTAGGATAGTATCCTCTGCGCAGTAGATGTGCATCAATTTTGGCATATTTTGTCAGGTGGGGTAATAACACATTACTGAAATAGTCAAAGGGCATTGCCCATTTTCCGGATGTGCCGCCAGTTACCTTCAGCCTGCACTTAACAGATAAGGCTGGAAGCAGCAATGTCTGTACCATCAAAGAAATAGAGCCAGCAGTTCCGATGTCAAGATTGAGTGTGCCTCCTTTGATTTGTCCTGGCCAATAGGTTAACTCAGTTGAGCCAAGGTAATTTCCCTCAACTTGAGCGTTGCACAATTCTTTCAATCCTGCAATACCATATAGATGCTGATTCTTCAAGCCTGGTTTGTCGCGTCCCTTTCGGATGCATGTTATCCGAACTGCTTTCTGCATGACTGTTGACAAAGCGAGCGCTGTCCTGACAATCTGGCCTCCGCCTTCAAGATAGTTTCCATCAATCTCTATCATGCAGTATAAGAAGATAATCGTGTTTAAATAATTTCCTGAGAAAAAACAGATAAAAATAAAAAAAATTTGTGCGAGGAACTTTGGTTCGCTCGCAACTTCATAAGATAGCCAAATCTTATTGAGTTACCTACTTGATTGATTACTTTATTTATAAATACTCTTATATTCTAAAGAATTTAAAACTTTATAATTAGTTTTAAAGCTTTATGGGGGTCTATATGCTTCTTTTAAACTTTATACAGCAAATTAAAGCTTTGAATGTTTGAATGTTTATGGAAAACTTTTTATACTACCTTACTGGACTAAACCACATGAAGCATCCATACTTACTATTATTGTTCCTGGCAGTCATGCCGCTTGCCTCTGCGGCGATTCTCCATGGCACTATCTATGATACCTCATATGTCAAATTGAATGATGTCCTAGTAGAGGTGAACTCCTCCCCCTCCCAAGTATTTGTATCTAAAGAGGGCCAATACTCTTTTGTATTGGAACCAGGAAGCTACGAATTGACCGCTAAATACAAGCTAAATGGGGAAAATTACCTCTATAGTGCTCAGAATGTAACCATTTCCAGAGATGGCTACTTTGTCAAGGATCTATTCCTTACTCCCACATACCGAATCGAGATTGTTCCGGCAAGCCCACCAATTAATTATATCCTAATTATCTTAGTTATAAGCGGTCTGCTGATTGCGGCACTTTCACTGTATGCCTTCCGTAGGAAGCCGAAACAGGCAGTAGGCGACAATCTTTCAAACGATCTATTGAGTATAATCAAAAAGGAGGGCGGCAGGACTACCCAAAAGGACATCAGAAAAATGATGCCACAGTCAGAGGCAAAGATCAGCCTTATGATATCCGATCTTGAAAATCAAGGCCTTCTCAAGAAGATAAAGAAAGGAAGAGGAAATATCTTGATCCTAACTAAGAAATAATCACTTGAATATTGTCTGCACTTTTTTAGTGTAGCTTACTGGATTTTTATCATGCAAGGCTTGCCTGAGCTGGATATAAGGCCCGATTTCTTTCTCAATTTGCAGGAACAGCCGTTCACCTTTTACCGTAAGCTCCAGCTCCTTATTGGCATATTTGACAAACTTCTTCTTCTCCAGAATCTCCAGATTCTTGTAAAGCGCCCGTTGTTGTTTTTGGGCAATCTCTGCTTTTTGCACCAGTTCTATGAACTGTACCTTGTTGATAGAAACAGCCAATGGCTTGTTCTTGATGTGGCTGTTAGCCTCCTCAAACCATTTTCCTAATGCATAGAGGATATATTTCTGGACCTTGGTGGTCTTCATGGTTATTCAATTGAGATTGGTGTATATATAGTTTTCTTATTTATACAAGCGGAGCATCTTGACTGCTGCCTCAACAGCACGTTTTGCATAATCATCAATCCTTTCAATAGCCTCCTTTCTGCTCATGCCTGGTCCAGAGATGCCAAGCGTAACTGGTTTTTCGTAGCGTATGCTTAAATCAGCAATTTTCTGGGCAGCAATCCTTGCGACAATTTGGTCATGATCAGTGCCACCAGTTATGACAGCCCCCAAACAAACAACCGCATCTATACCCTTTAGTTTCAAGAGCTTATTGACTGCAAATGGAATCTCAAATACTCCCGGAACACGAACAACCTTATATACGGCAGCGTGAAGCAATGTCACATTTTTTTGGGCTGTCTTGAGCATTTCTTCAGTTATATCCGAATTGAATTCCGCAACCACAATTCCAATCCTTTCTTTCATTCTAAAGGACCCTCATCTTTTTTCCCCTGCCTTACTCCCTGACCAGCTCTTGGCGTCAGTGTATGCTGCCCTTTGAGCAAAGCAAGCGCATTCAGTGTATGATCATGCGCTCTATTTTTTGCAATTGTAAGTAATTCAGAATTATTCTTGCCCTCATCCATATGGACAAAGACCTCAAGTATGTGTTTTTCAACCATAAGCTGAACCTGACCGATACCTTGAGAGGCTTCGTGGGAGCATACTTTATCAACAGGCTCCTTGCCAGGCATCCCCAATACAATGCAGATATCACATCCCTGCGTAAATAGCCTTTTGCATGCTACCGGCAAATCCTTGACTCCAGGTACTGTATACCTGATTATCTTGACATTCTCTTTGCTTTCCATAATCGCTTTTTCCACTGTCTTATACATATCAACCCTTGCGAACATTGTATCTGCAACACCAATCTTTTTCATATTCCCCTCCTATTTGATTTTAACCACAGACCCATCGACAAGATGCAGTTCTTCACGGATATTTACCGGAGCAATTACCTCTACAATCCCCTCTGGATGCCGCCCTCTGTGCGGCTTGACTAAAACTCCTTTGACAGAGCTAATTTGTATAGGATAACAGGTAATTCCACCGAAAGTCCTCCTATCTGTTTTAAATCCTTTCACTTCAATTGGTTCCTTTCCAGCCTCGAAACCAGCAAGTTCCTCCATCACCACTTCCACATTGAGTGTTCCAGGATAGGGATTAAAACCAAGCACCTTCTCAAAATCATACCCTTTTTGAGAGACATAATATGCCCCTTCCCCTATACCGGTTACAACCTTTCCTGAAATCTCGGTAACTTTTGTTGTAAAAATATCTTTCAAATCATGATGCAATCCTTGCAGCATCTTTCTGCCCCCCTCATTCAAGCTTATCAATAGTCCAGTGGGCAATGTAGCCCTTTTTATCAGGCCTTGCTGTTCCATTTCTCTGAGCTTTCTGCTTATGGTCTGTTGGGAATCGCTGATGTCTTTAGATATTCTGAGCGTGGATATTTTTAATGATCCAAATGGGCCTGCCCTCTTTGCTATATACCTCAGCAACTCCAGATATTCATACATAAAAGTTAAAGATAGGTAGTTACTTATAAACTTTATGGTACTTATAAATAGGTAAGCTATTTAAACAAAGCCTTATGGGGGACAATATTTTTAAAAAAGTGGCCCTTATTCGATGCAATGGTCGATAAAGAACTTTTGGTGATTGGTATTGACCCCGGTACTACGGTAGGGTATGCGGTTTTAGACATTAATGGAAATATAGTCCAGCTTGGTTCAGAAAAGGATCTGGATCTGAGCAGCCTTATTTCTAAAATAATTCAGTGGGGTATGCCCCTTATAGTGGCAGGAGACAAACAACATACTTCTGATTTTGTCGAGAAAGCAGCGGTGAAATTGGGATCACGCCTTATCTGTCCGGAGTATGATCTCAAAGTTGTGGAAAAGAGAGAAATGGCTCAGCGCTTCTCCACAAAAAACCAGCACGAGATCGATGCAGTAGCTGCTGCGTTATTTGCTTTGAAGAAATTATCCCCTCTGCTTCATAAAATAGACGTTTTCGTCGAACATTATGGAAAAAAGAGCATCCGCAATCAATTGATACATCTGGTTGTCGGTAAAGAACTCAACATAAAGGATGCTGCGGAATTTATTGAGGGCCCTGACGAGGCAGAGACAAAAATAATCAAAGAGGTCATAGAAGAGCACAAGCTAAATGAGAAGAGCTTCCTTACCCTGTTTCAGAAATACAAACAGGCAAAGAAGGAATTGCAGCTTTTAAGTGATTATAATGGCAAGCTGATGCATCAGCTCGAAACCCTCAGGAAGGATTACGAATACATGTTCCATAAGATCCGTCGGTCACAGACAGATAAGAGGATGCAATCACTTCTTGACTTTAAGGAGCAGCGCATAAAATCCTATGATGGAAAGCTGCGGAAGAAAGATGCCGACATAAGCACATTGCAGGATGATATGACTACCCTGCTTTTCTTCCTCTCTAATCTCCATTCACATATGCTGCTTAAGAAGCTGGATAACTTAGGGATTGTCGAGTACGAAAAAAAGAAAAGCATACTCAACATCGGGAAGCAGGACATCTTACTGGTAAAGGATCCAGATATTGTTTCAGACAAAGTTATCGCTGAGCTAAAGGGCAGCGTTTCCATAATTTTGCATAAGAAACCCATTAGCAGTAAGATTGCAGCCAAGCTTCCATTTATATTTATAGGCACAGAGCAGCTGCAGATCGATGAAACCGAGTATTTTGGTCTCATAACAAAAGCAGAATTGGATAAGGCAAGAAGCAAACAGGAATTGCTCTCCAAGATCGTTTCTGACTATCGAAGAGAAAGAGCCTAGTCAAATCTGAAGCAGACTGTTACTCTATAGACCTCTTTGCTGGTAATCCTGCTTGTCGTGTGTATTCTCCGGGAAATGATAAGCTTGCCTTTGAAGCTTTTTTTGAGTTTCTTGCCCAATTGCAGCAGAAATTTATTGGAGCTAAGGTACAGGTCTATGCCTGTCTTGAACTTTTCCTCCTTAGCAACCCAAACCTTTGCATCATGCGCAAGCTGATTTTTAACAAAGTTTAATGCTTCTTCAGGTGGATTCCTAAGCTGCAGGATGCCTTGATAATACTGGGGATTCTTGTCCATACAGCTGCAAACGAATCATCCCTATTTATATTTATCCCATGGAAAAGCAGGATGCTGTCATCTTTTCATCAGTTGTGTTTTTACTCTGTAGCCTATCAAACCAAATAATCTCTTCCTCCCCAATTCCAATCCGATGCCTGCCTCCTCAGCAGGTGTTCTTCCTTTAAGTTGCATATGTGGATTTACAAAGTTATGGATTATGTGTTTTAAATTCAAAAAATATCCTGCTCTTTCAAAACTTCCAAAATGCCTCATTGTTTTTATTCGGTCATCAATGTCGCTATTGTATCGCTCAATGGCATTGTTGTTATGTTTAACGCCATGCTTCTTTGGTTTTATCGGAATTTCAAAAACAAGTTTTGCTACAAAGCAAAACAATTTGCTGAAAGCATTTTTGTAATTCTCAAATCCATCACTTACAAAAATAATCAATCTTTTATCTTTTGATTTCTTGTTTTTCTCTTTGCGATAGGTTCTTAAAATTTGTTTGTAGCATGTTTTCTTAATGCGAGCGTAGCGAGCACTGGGGTTTAATTCCCCGACCTTTAGGTCGTTTCTAGAAAGAAATTTATTGCGGCTTCGCCGCAGAATAATCTGCTGACGAAACAGCGCATCTATTTTTTGACATCAAAATAGCGTTAGCTTTCGTCTGCGGAGACGAAAATGACAAACCTAAACCAGTACAGCCACAAAATCGGCATAAACTTCTGGCATATTGAATTTGCAACCAAATATCGCTACCAGATGTTTGGCAAGTTCAAGCAGCATAACATTGCTGAAGCACCCCTTCGTAAGGCATGTATAGTTTTAGACAAAAATAACGCATAATTTATATACTAGTTCTTCTCTCTTGTAGGTATGATAAACCTACAAACACGAGAACTCGTTCTGAAATGGAGCAAAGAAGACAAAACGCAGCAACAGATTGCCGACTTAGTCGGCTGCAATCAATCGGCAATTAGTCGATTGATTGTTAAGTACAACAAAACAGGCAATG
>DATDXC010000053.1:0-5020 GCA_035289425.1 Candidatus Nanoarchaeia archaeon | reverse complement strand
GTGAACTAATTTTCAAATTGAGAACTAATTATCAAATTATACGTTTTGTCGGCGAAGCTCAACGACAAAATACGAAAATTAGTTCACAAACGGGGGTACCCCATGGTGGGGTGTGTCCTTTTTAAACTTTAAAAACGACATGTATACCCTAGAAGTGAGAACTAATTACCGAATTATTCAAAGATCTTTTTTCAGAACATTTAAATAAGAATATATCATTGGAATCCTATGGCTCGACTCCTAAGTGTAAACATCCTACTGGTCATCCTAAGCGGCATGGCAGTTTCAGCATTTACGCTCACTATATACCCTGAAGATGATTCTGCAGTGGGGTATGATTTTGATTTCCAGCAGATGTCAGCTATAGCAGACATTTATGCAAAAGAGCATGAAGAAGGAGAGACATCACCCTACTTTTTCTTTGCCACTGCAATAAAGGGTATGGGAAATGAGAATCTGAATGAGTTTTCCTGCGCCACAGTACCTAATGATGATTATGACACCCAAGTGCCTTTGGTTGAAAGTCAGGGATACTGTGTGAAAACCGATGCGGCATTATTTCGGATATTTGTATCGTCACTGGATGAAGAGACTAAGATGGTTAACATAGCGTGGATAGTGGATACCGGAACTTCAGTAGAGGCTGTTGCAGCAACAGATGCAGAAAAGATTCAAGAGCCTGTTCCAGCTGACGTAGAGGGAATAGGCGATGATGCAGAAGGAAACCCTGATGAAGACTCAAGCGCCCTCTCCAAGATAAAAAAAGATGTAAGGAAAAATCCAGGTATATCCATTATAGCTCTAGTGCTGGTGCTGATCGCCCTTTTACTTATATTTGCCAAGAGGTCGACGAATCCATAAAATTTATATAGTATTGATTCTGGATTGGAATTATGGCAAATGAAACTATCCCCACTGGAATTGTGGGCCTTGACAAGATTCTCAATGGAGGCCTCCGAGAAAGGTCTTCAGTCCTTATCGCAGGACCGCCAGGTACCGGAAAGACAATTCTGGCCCTGCAGTTTATCGTAGAAGGGGCAAGAAGAGGGGAAGGGGGAATTTATATCACCGCAGAAGAGACACCTGATGATCTCCGCCAATATGCAGACTCCCTTGGGTTGGAATTGAAGAAGTTCGAGAAGCTGGGCTTGATCACCTTAATCCAGCAGCCGATTGAAGGTAAGAAACTAATGTCAATTGCCACACCGATCGCACTTATCCAATCAAAAAAGGTGAAGCGGGTTGTTCTTGACTCAATAACCCTCTTTGAATATCTCCATGTCATGGGAGAGATGGATTACCGGAAAGAAGTCCTTGACTTCGTCCTGAAAATGAAAGAATCTAATGTAACGCTTCTCGCAACTGCGGAGAAATCAATATCCAACATTGATGAGATTGAGTATAATCCTGAGGATTTCCTGTTTGAGGGGCTCATCCTGCTCACCAAAATACGTAAAGGCCACACATTCGAGCATTGCATTCAGGTGTATAAGATGCGCGGCCAAAACCATTCAGTGGACATATTCCCGATGAAGATAGGAAAGAATGGAGTGGAGGTTTTCCCAGACCAAATACCCTTCTCTCTGGAACAGGGTGGCACGTTTAAGTGACGATTAAACGGATTGGATCAGGGGTACCAAACCTTGATAAGCTGATTGGCGGTGGACTGAAGAAGAATAGCATCAACCTCGTTGCAGGCAGTGCGGGGTGCGGCAAAAGCATCTTTGCAATGCAGTTTATCATGGAAGGCCTCAGGAACAAAGAACCTGGAATCTATATCACATTTGAAGAAAAGAAGCAGAAGTTCTATGAGGATATGCTGGAGTTTGGCTGGAATCTTGCAAAGTATGAGGATAACGGCCTTTTCGTGTTTCTCGAATACTCCCCAGAACAGGTAAAGAAAATTCTCACTGAAGGCGGCGGCATTGTGGAGTCCATTATAGAGAAAATGAAGGCAAAACGGCTTGTCATAGATTCTATCACCTCATTTACGCTGCTGTATGAAGACGAACTAACAAAGAAAGAAGCGTCTCTGTCCCTGTTTGAGCTTATAGAAAAATGGGACTGCACGGCACTGCTCACTTCAGAGGATGAGTCAAAAGATGACCATATCATATCAGCTGCTCTTGAATTTGAGGTTGATGGTATTATAATATTGTACCATGTCAAGAAAATGGGAGTCAGGGTTAGGGCATTGGAAATCCTCAAGATGCGGGGTACTAAAATTCCCGAAAAGACAATTGCGCTTAACTTTACGAACAAGGGCATTCAGATTGACCCTACAAAGATAGTTACTTTTTAGAAAGCCTTATAAATTCTTTCGGATTTGGAGTAGACATGGTTGAAAAATACAAAGGCAGCGTTGTCATCGGCCTGACCGAAAAAGTAACCATAATGGGCAAAGTTGGCAAGAAAAAGTCTCTTATTGCAAAGATTGATTCCGGAGCCACTAAAAGCTCCATGGATGCCCGGTTGGCTGCACAGCTTCAATTAGGGCCGATTATACAGACCAAACTGGTGAAATCAGCCCACGGAAATAGTTTAAGGGCGGTTATTGAAGCTGAGCTGTATATTGCCGACAGGCATTTCGCGACTGAATTCACCCTCGCAGATAGAATCCATATGAAATACCATGTGCTCATTGGACAGAATATCTTGAAACAGGGCTTTGTTATAGATCCGAGAAAAAAATGAATGCAGCGCTTATCTCTTTAGGGAGCAAGAGCTCTATGATGATCCTCGATGCAATGAAGCAGTATTTTACCGATTGTGACAACCTTGATATCCGAAAGGTTGAAGCTAACCTAAGCAGCAATGAGGTCGAAATTCTCTACGAAGGAAAGCCCCTCAGGGGCTATGACTGTGTTTTCGCGCGTGGTTCATTCAGGTATGCGCCTATGCTGCGATCGCTTACAAGCGCTCTGCAGGAAAAATCATATATGCCTATACGGCCGGAAGCATTTACCATTGGGCATGACAAGCTGCTTACGCACCTTCTGCTGCAGCAGCACAAAGTTCCCATGCCAAAGACATACCTCTCAAGCTCTGCTACGGCAGCAAAGAAGATTCTCGAAAAAGTCAACTACCCGATCATCCTAAAATTTCCTTCTGGAACCGGCGGCAAAGGGGTCATGTTCGCGGAAAGCTTTGCGGCAGCATCTTCCATGATGGATGCCCTGGAAACACTCCACCAGCCATTCCTGCTTCAGGAATATATCGAAACTGGCGGTGTTGACATCAGGGCTATCGTAGTTGGAGGAAAAGTTGCTGCTGCCATGAAACGCAAGGCAATTGTAGGAGAAAAACGAAGCAACATACATGCAGGAGGCATGGGAGAACCGGTGCAGTTGGATGCCCATACAAAAAAGATCGCCGTTGATGCGGCAGTTGCAACCGGCATAGAGATATGCGCAGTTGATATACTGGAGACGCCCAAAGGACCGGTTGTAATTGAGGTAAACCTCAGTCCAGGATTGCAAGGGATTACCGCTGCCACTAAAATAAATGTAGCAGACATCATGGCCAAATATCTTTTTGAACAGTCTAAAATGAGATCTGAAACAGGCAAAAGGAAAGGGGCTGATGATATCATGAAAGAGATATCGTTAGAGTCCAAAGACCAGGTCCAGAATATTGTTACCAACCTTGACTTCAGGGCAGAGAGGATCCTGCTTCCCAAAGTTGTCTCAGATATAACCGGCTTTAACGAAAAGGAAGAGCTGCTCATCAAAGCACGGAAGGGAAAGGTAGAAATCTGCCGTTACAATATAGGAAACTAGATCCATCGCTTTTTTTTGAAGAAAATAAACATGGCGCCTGCTGTTGCTATCATCACTACCCACACGAGTAGATACCCCAGTTTCCATTGCAGCTCAGGCATATACCTAAAGTTCATCCCATATATGCCCACAATGAATGTTAGGGGGATGAAGATGGTAGCGATGATGGTAAGAACTTTCATGACTTCATTCATGCGGTTGCTCACACTAGACATATAGAGCTCAACCATACCAGAAGCAGTATCCCTATAGGTTTCCACAGTGTCCATGACTTGTATGGTATGGTCATATACATCCCTGAAAAAAGTCCGGGCTGTTTTGCCGATGATGGTTGATTCGCTCCGTATGATACTGTTGGTCACTTCGCGCAGCGGCCAAACTGATTTCCGTAGGTGTATAAGCTCTTTCTTCAGCCCATGGAGCTTATGCAAGGTTTTATGCTTTATCTGTTCCGTTATTTCTTGCTCAATATCCTCGATCTGTTCCCCAAGCATCTCCAAGACTACAAAATAATTATCAATGATGGTATCCATGAGGCAGTATGCCAAGTAGTCGCTGCCTTCGTGACGGATACGTCCCTTGCTCTCTTTTATCCTTTCCCGAATGGGATCGAAAATGTCTCCCGCAGTCTCCTGGAACGACAGCACAAATCCCCTGCCCAATATGAGGCTTATCTGCTCTGTGATGATCTCCCCATTGAAGGGCGTAAGCATGCGAAGCACAATGTACCAATAGTCTCCAAAGTCTTCAATCTTAGGGCGCTGCTTGGTGTGAGCGATGTCTTCGAGCACGAGGGAGTGTATCTTAAAATCTCTCCCGATAATATTGATTATATCAACATCATGGATGCCTGAGACATTTATCCAGGTTATAGATTTCTTCTTAAGATAGGCAGCACATTGTCTTGCGCTAACTTGTTTATGAGTGAAACTAGCAGGTGTAAAATCAATGACATCGATAGTTACCGGACCTTCCGTACTCCCCACATACACGACAGTCTCAGGAGGCAAACCTACCTTGTTGGTACGCATAGAATCAACTGAATAGTTTGTTATTTTAAATGTTTCTATCAGAAAGGCTCTGTAGAAAATGTAGGTTAGCAGCCTTGGGTCAAACCTAATTTAATCAAATAACGAACTGACAAGGGAGTAGCCCCAGTCGGGAATATGTCAGTTTCCCGATTATGTCTTCCAAGGTTTGAAGCTGCTAACTCGAGCTATAGCGAGATTTTCTACAGAGCC
>DATDXC010000052.1:0-25991 GCA_035289425.1 Candidatus Nanoarchaeia archaeon | reverse complement strand
GAGAGTTTGTTTTCAGCCTTGAAAAGACTATTTGGGTCGGTGCTTAGGTGTCGGCATATCAGAACACAAACAGCGGAGCTGTTTTGTAGGCTGATAGCCTACAATATTGGTTATCGATCAGAACTTTTTCTACTAAGCCCCTATGACCACAAAACTTAAATAACCCCTCAAGTACAAATAGGTCATGACTGCCAAGATTATTGATGGAAGCAAGTTAGCGGAAAATATTACCTTGCGGATCAAGACAGAGATCAAGAAGATGAAAATCAGGCCTGGCCTGGCAGTTGTTTTAGTAGGCAATAACCCTGCTTCTGAAGTGTATGTCAGCATGAAAGAGAAGAAATGCAAAGAAATCGGCTTCTATTCTAAGAAGATCATTCTTTCCGATGATATTTCTGAAAGTGACCTGCTTGGTGTAGTTGATGACCTCAACCAGGACCCTAAGATCCATGGCGTGTTAGTTCAGCTGCCTCTGCCAAAACACATAGATGAGCAGCTTATCATTGATTCTATTCTGCCCCACAAGGATGCTGACGGCTTCAATCCCATCAACATGGGGAATCTCTTTGTCGGTAACAATCTTATCATCCCGGCTACACCTAAAGGGATCATCCAGCTTATTGAGTCAACTAAGGTTTCCCTGGAAGGAAAACAGGCGGTTGTTGTTGGTAGAAGCAATATTGTAGGGAAACCGGTTGCGATGCTATTGCAGCAAAAAAATTGCACAGTAACAATGTGCCATTCTAAAACCAAGAATCTAGAAAATCACACCAGACAGGCTGATATTTTGGTTGCTGCTGTCGGCAATGCACGGATGATATCAGCAGAGATGGTTAAGCCCGGAGCAATTGTCATTGATGCAGGAATTACCAAGATACATGGGAAGCTTGTTGGAGATGTGGACTTTAGTGGAGTGCGTAAGGTTGCTGGTTTTATCACTCCTGTACCGGGTGGAGTAGGCCCCATGACTATTGCGTGTCTTTTAGAGAATACCCTTGAATGCATGGAGCTCCAGAAGAAAGTTCTATGAGGGAGTGTACTGCATAAGTTTACGTGCAGATCGGATGATTGCAGGATTATCTAATAGGCCACTTTGTCTTAATGCGACCCTATCAGAAGAGATAATCTCATGTGCATGCAACGCTACTTTAATTCCTCTGATCTCATGCCTATATTCTGGTCCCATGATTCCTAATGCAAGTTCATCCAATTGCTGTTGCTTTTCAGGTGTCGGCTGGCTGACTAAATCCCCCACCAACGCTAAAGATAAATTTCCAATGCTCATCATATATCCTGCAGGAGGAATTCCCATTCTGCGGCCTTCGTACACATTTCCTAAGCTGCCTTGGAAAACCAGGAAATGATCATCTTGCATAACCGCAAGGTGATTAAGATAGGCTATATCGTTGTGGCTGACTTTAACACCGTCCAGATGTTTTCTGTTCCTTAAGATTTCTATACTTTCTACAGACGGAACTCCCATCACCGTAGGGTGGTTATGCGCTGGATTAAGGTACAGGAAAAAAAGGAGTTCTCTCTTATGCGCCAAATCTGCAATTGGCGATATCGCATCAACTATGTTGTTCTCAGTTATACCTCCACCATAGAACGGCGCATACATGACTGCATTTGCGCGCCTAGCAGCTACCGCCTTAATGTACTGAAAGGCTAACCTCCTACTCCTAAGCTCGTCTGTTTCCCCCATACTTTCAGTAATGTTTACAGTTACTGGAACTCTTCCCCCAACCAATCCCAGTACACTTTCCAGATCAGCCATTCTTGTAGGCATATCAGTATGAGGGAACTCGGCTGTTCCACCGCTGACCACTATACCAGCTGGCTTTTGAGCTAAAATATGCTGTATGAGTCTAGCCTGAGAACTATGATCCCCATGATTGTCTAAGGTGCCATCTGCGGCAAATGGGGTAATCTTAGCTATGTGATGTCCCCGGAAAGCTTGTAAGTTGAATGGCATTTCACTTGCGGATTAGCCTGTCTTTTTTAAAACTTACTATCAGAAAGTTATTACAGATGTTTGGAGCAATCTTTATAAACAGCATGGATTCTCTAATCCCACGGTGATTTAAAATAAGGATTGCCGTGCTTGGAAGCACCAAGGGAACAGACTTAGAGGCGGTCATAGATGCCATCCAAGATGGTTCTTTATCCAACGTGAAAATCGCTTTTGTGTTGAGCAACAAGAAAGACGCCTATATTCTTGAAAGATCCCGCAAAGCAGGCATTGAATCAATCTTTCTGGATCCTATAGGAAAAAAAAGAGAGGATTATGACAAAGAAGTAGACCGGCTTTTGGAAAAACATAATGTGGATTTGGTAATCCTAATCGGATATATGAAACTAATGTCCTCCTGGTTTGTGCGGAAATGGAGATATAAGGTGATGAATATCCATCCCAGCTTGCTGCCTAAGTATGCTGGAGGTATGGATACTGAGGTGCATGCACAAGTCCTCAAAAACAAAGATTCAGAAACAGGCTGCAGCCTGATATTTATTGATGAGGGAGCTGACACAGGCCCCATAATCCTGCAGAAAAAAGTCAAGGTAACTGCTGATGAAAGCGTTGAATCACTTAAAGCGAAGGTGCAGAAAGCAGAACAGAAAGCAATTTTACATGGAATAAAACTTTTCAGGGATGGCAGGATTACCGTTGGCAGAAAAAAGGTGATGGTATCATGAAACGAGCGCTGATTTCAGTGTACGACAAAACAGGCATTGTAGAGTTTGCACAAGGTCTGTCTAAGGTTGGCGTCGAAATTTTATCGACTGGAGGAACAGCCAAGAAGCTGAAGGATGCCGGCATAAAAGTTAAGGATGTTTCAGAGTATACTGGGTTCCCTGAGATGATGGATGGGAGAGTCAAGACACTACATCCCAAGATACATGGCGGGATATTGGCTTTACGGGGCAATAAGGAGCATATGAAGCAGGCTTCTGATAATAAGATCGAGATGATTGACATCGTTGTGGTCAATCTATATCCGTTTGAGGAAACTGTCACCAAGAAAATAAGTTTTGATGATACTATTGAGATGATAGATATCGGTGGACCTTCAATGATCCGCTCAGCTGCCAAAAATTTTAAGGATGTGCTTGTGGTGGTAGATCCTGCAGACTATCCATGGGTCCTTCAGGCTGTCAAGGATAAGAAAAGCATTCCCTTAGAAAAAAGAAAGGAGTTGGCGCATAAAGTTTTTGCGCGGACTGCAACGTATGATTCAGCTATTGCAGATTATCTTTCAGAAGAAACATTTCCTGAGATTGTATGCGTACCATTCAAGAAAAAACAAGAGATGCGCTACGGAGAAAATCCATACCAAGAAGCGGCTTTTTACATCGATCCCTTAGCCAAGGAGCCTGGTGTGGGAGCGTCTACACAGCTGTTTGGAAAGGAACTTTCGTATAATAATATTATGGATGCTGACAGTGCGCTGAATATAGTAAAGGAGTTCTCAGATCCCTGTGCTGCTATCGTAAAACATGCAAATCCATCGGGTGTTGCAATCAAGGATAAGATGGAGGATGCACTAGAAGCAGCCTACCGTGCTGACCCATTGTCTGCTTTTGGCTGTATCATTGCCCTGAACAGGAAATGCAATAGGAGATGCGCTGAGTTTCTTGCGGATAAGTTTATTGAAGTCATTATTGCGCCGGATTATGATTCTGAAGCTTTGAAATTACTCTCGGTGAAGAAAAACAGAAGAATCCTGAAACTAGAAACTTTTGAATTATGTTACCACAATGACCTAAAGGAGAAGATAACAACCAAAAAGGTTGTTGGGGGCATCCTCGTTCAGACACGCAACTTCCCTAAGATAGATAATGTGAAAGTAATCAAAAATGAGAATCCCACTCTTGCAGACATCGAGAAGCTGACTGCTGAGGCTAAAAAAGGTATTCTCAAGGAAGTATTGTGTGTGACCAAAAAACAGCCGACCAAGGAACAGTTGTTGGATTTGCTGTTTGCCATGAAAGTCTGCAAACACGTGAAGTCTAATTCAGTCTTATTTGTCAAGGATAAAGTTACCGTGGGCATTGGAGCTGGCCAGATGTCAAGGGTAGATTCCACTATTATCGCTACCAAGAAAAGCGCAGGCAGGGCAAAAGGAGCTGTCATGGCCTCAGACGCATTCTTTCCCTTTAGGGATGGTGTAGACGAAGCTGCTAAAGCAGGAATAACTGCATTAATTCAACCTGGGGGCTCTTTAAACGACAAAGAAGTCATTGAAGCTGCTAATGAACATGGTATAGCCATGATATTTACTGGAACAAGATTGTTCTTACATTAACCGTGGTGATCTTCAGATCTGGTTGTAGGATTAGTCCCATAAGTAGTTGCTTGTTCTGTTGGTGGAGCATTTGCTACAGGACTTGAATCTAGTACAACTGGAATATATCTAGCAGTTGGTCCCATCAATGCAGCAACTTCTATACCCACGGCGTGTTCAGCAATAAACAGGGTAGTACTCACTCGGGTATCTATAGGACTAGTAAGAACTAAGTCAGCGGTTCTTGGATTTTGTAATCTATCGTTTGTTATCATATTATATCAGAAGCCAGGGGTTCATTTAAAAAGCTATGTTTTTTGGATCGTTTAGAAACGAGATGGTACCTACCGGTCACCCTCTTTTCTAAAAAAGTAAAAGGTACTAAAAAAATTCTGTCATTTTAGAGCCTATAACCCAAAAATTTTTCAGAAAGCTTTATAAAGTACCTTCTATTAATTTTGACTGGTAACGGTGAAATCTCTCGACGATAAAATCTCATTTTTAACCAAGAGCACATAACTATCATGACAGAAACACAATCAACATATACTGCAGGAGATTTGCAGGTACTGGGTGGACTGAGCGCGGTCAGAAAAAGGCCTGCTATGTACATTGGCTCAACTGGCACCAGAGGCCTCCATCATCTGGTGTATGAGATAGTAGATAACTCCATAGATGAGGCTATGGCTGGCTTCTGCAAGAACATCAAAGTCGTAATTCTCAAAGATGGCGGTATCATAATAGAAGATGATGGTAGAGGTATTCCGGTGGATATCCATCCCAAATACCAAATTTCAGGTGTAGAGCTGGTTCTAACCAAGCTTCATGCTGGCGGTAAATTTGACAAGAAATCATATCAGGTCTCTGGCGGCTTGCATGGAGTTGGGATTTCAGTAACCAATGCGCTGTCCAAGAATCTTATTGTAAAAGTCCAGCGTGATGGGAAGTCATATCAACAGTCTTATGAAATAGGCAAACCTACTTCTTCCCTTCAGGAGATAGGCACCAGCGAATTCCATGGAACTACAGTTACCTTCTGGCCTGATCCTGAAATTTTTGAGACTACCGATTTTCATTTTGAAACTTTGTCATCTCGATTGAGAGAACTCGCATTTTTAAACCAGGGATTACGCATAAACCTGGAAGATGAAAGAACTGGCAAGAATCATGAGTTCCGCTATGATGGCGGAATTATAGAATTTGTTGAGTTTTTGAATGAGAACAAGAATCAGCTCCATAAGCCTATCTATTTCAATAAGGAGAAGGATGGCATCAAGGTGGAAATTTCCATGGCGTATAATGAGGGTTATCAGGAAAATATCTTCTCATTTGCCAATGATATCAATACTGAAGAAGGTGGCACTCATCTGATAGGGTTCAAAAGCGCTCTTACCAGAACTCTGAACCAATATGCTGAAAAACGAAACTTTAAGGAGAAGCTGAGCAGCGAGGATGTTCGTGAAGGGCTTACTGCAGTATTGTCGGTCAAGCTTCCTAATCCCCAGTTCGAAGGCCAGACAAAGACAAAGCTTGGCAATTCCGAAGTCAAAGGCATCGTGGAAAGGCTGGTCAGCGAGAATTTAGGCAGTTTTCTCGAAGAAAACCCCACCCTGGCTGCAATCATACTTAATAAGTCAACCATGGCTGCTATGGCCAGAGAGGCAGCACGCAAGGCAAGGGAACTTACCAGAAGGAAAGGCGCTCTGAATAGCCATTCCTTACCAGGAAAACTGGCGGATTGCCAGGAGCGAGATCCGCTTAGGTCTGAATTATTCATAGTTGAGGGAGATTCAGCCGGTGGCTCTGCCAAACAAGGAAGAAATAGGAGATACCAGGCGATACTACCTTTGAAAGGAAAGATACTTAATGTAGAGAAGTCACGCCTTAATAAAGTTTTGAGCAATGAAGAGATAACCACTATTATAACAGCCCTGGGATGTGGTGTGGGAGAAGAATTTGACATCACCAAAATCCGCTATCATAAGATAATCATCATGACAGATGCAGATGTGGATGGAGCGCATATCCGCACCCTGATGCTTACCTTCTTCTATAGGTACATGAAACCGCTCGTTGAAGCAGGAAACATCTACATCGCTCAACCTCCTTTGTATAAAGTTACCAAGAACAAGAAAGACCAATATGCCTACAAGGAAGATAACCTTAAGGAAATTCTTGATCAGATTGGCAAAGACAATGCAGGCATCCAGCGATATAAAGGATTAGGTGAAATGAACCCCCATCAATTGTGGGAAACCACCATGGATCCAGAGCATAGGATATTGTTACAGGTTACTTTGGAAGATGGTGTGGAAGCTGATAAGATATTCACTATCCTTATGGGCGATCAGGTCGAGCCGAGAAGGCAGTTCATCCAGGATCATGCAAAGGAAGTTGTCAATTTAGATATCTAAACAGCCAATGAGAAGGTAATGTTTATGTTTTTCTGCGTGATTATTAACATATTTCACAAATCTGTGCAGTTTAGCTGACCTTTGGACAATGGTAAGGGTGTTTTTTGTGGGTGGCACTGCCCTATATGCTCCTGTCCCATCCACGTAAAAAACCTCGCCTCCCCATTCTTGGTTCCATCCAAAATCGAAAATAATATCCAATCCTGGTTTTTCTAAATGCGCATCATGCAGTAGTGTAAAATCCTTCCATACAAATGTAAAAGCCCGTAACCTAAGCCTTTTGACTTTCTTGTTGATGATGCTCCCGATGAATGCAAGGACTACCGGATGCTGCAATGGTGAATCAGCCAAGCTGCAAAAGGTAAATGAGTGGTGCATCGGCTCTTTTTTAGGCATGAATTTCAGCTTCGAGATGCTTTTTGATAAATTCTTGAATGAATCATGTTCAAGGAAATCTGCCAAGGTGACCATTTTTTCTTCAGAAAACACATTTCTGATTTCCTTGGTCAGGTTGGCATATGCAGGATTAATCATAAAACCAGCCACCGATCGCTAACCTTTGGTCATTTCCTTCGACTTCACTTACCTGATGGAATGATTTTTTAGAGACCTCAAATGCAACAAAGAGGTTTTTCTTAGGCCTAATCCTTTTGAGAACTTTTGTCGGCATTCCATTTTTACTGCCTAACAGCTCTAAATTTCCAGATGCAACATCTGTCAAGTATAGCAGATAGGCTATCTTTCTTCCTTCAAGCTTGTCATCATGGCACAGCAGGTAATCGGTATCCTGATACAATGTTGCATGGATGTCAATTGGCCTGGATTTCAGAGAAAATCCAGTCATTTCTATCATAAGATTGATGAACTGAGGGGAATAAAGAAATTGCACAAAAGGCGCCATATTTGGAGAATGAGACAAATCCCGAGTCTGAGAAAATTGGAATAGGTCTGATTCTTTTTTATGAAATTTTTCCCTCTTTAAAGAAGTGATAAGTGACTGCAATTTTTCCTTCTTGAGAAAATGAGGGATGATTATATGGGAAAAAGGCTTGGCGGATTTGAAACGATTTCTATCAATGCGCAAGGAATGTATCCAACCAGTCTCCATCAAATCCACCGGCCGCTGAGTTTATTCCTGCAGTGTGGGCAAGCACCTTTGTTCAAGTGAATCTGCTTGGTTGACATCCCCCACCGTTCTATCAACAATTCATCGCAGTGTGGGCAATGGGTGTTCTCATATTCCAATCCGGGTATATTGCCAGTGTATACAAATTTAAGGCCAGCTTTGATGCCTATTTCATGTGCTCTTTTTAACGTGCTTGCTGGAGTTGGCATTGTATCGAGCATCTTATAGTCCGGATGGAAAGCAGTCACATGCCATGGCATTTCAGGGTTGCAGGAATATATAAACTCTGCAATGTCCTCCAGCTCCTTATCTGAATCGTTTATGCCAGGTATTATCAGGGTGGTTATTTCCAACCATATCTTTTTTTTTGCTATTTCTTTTATGGTATCCAAAACATGCGAGAGCTTAGTTTTACAAATCTTCGTATAGGTTTTTTCATTATATGCCTTTAGGTCAATGTTCATTGCATCAATTAGGCCATGCATGTACTTCATTGTTTCCTTGGTTTCATACCCGCTTGAAACATATACAATCTTAATCCCCTTTTTCTTGGCTAAGATTGCAATATCATGCGCATATTCGCTGAATATGGTGGGCTCATTATAGGTGAAGGCAATTGAGGGAATATTTCGTTCTACGCAGATATCAACGACTTGCTTTGGCGACAAATCATCGCTGTTCTTGTTGATTATTCCCATAATCGTCTCAAACTGGTTCAAGGGAGACTTACGCTGCGCTTCTTTGGTAGTCTGGGAGATTGTCCAGTTTTGGCAGAACTCGCATCCAAAGTTACAGCCAAATGTGCCTATGGATAGTATCTGTGTTCCTGGATAGAAATGGAATAACGGCTTTTTCTCTATAGGGTCGATAGCAACAGAACACGGTTTCCCATACGTCAAAAGATACAGCTTCCCCTCCTTGTTATATCTGATGCTGCAGATACCTGCCTTTCCTTCTGGAACCTCACAGTACCATTTGCAAGCTGTGCACCTGATTTTCTTATTTTCCAGCGGTTCGTATAAAATGGCTTCATGCATATGTGTATATATGTTGGCCAAGAATAAAAAGATTATGTTTGTGGAGGTTCTGTCCCAAATCTCGCTTCGCTCTGGTTAGCAGCTTCAAACCTTTTGCCCTGTTCGTATAAAACCGATATTCTCCGGATGAAACATCCCTCTTGCCGTTTTGTTAATTGACTAGATTAGGTTTGACCTAAGGCTACTAACCTTCACTTGGGACAGAACCGTTTGCGGAAGACTTATATAGATAACTGATCTACTGTCTCTTTGGTGGTATCATGGCTAGAATAGTTGAAATTGAGAATAAAGCTCCCATAGAAGTCAAGGTCGGTGGGGAAAGCAAGTGGATTTGTGCGTGCGGATTGTCAAAGAACAAGCCGTTCTGCGATGGATCCCATAAACAAACCAAAGATGAAAAGGAGGGCATAGTATACAAGTACACTTCTGAAGGAAGGATTGAGGTCTAATTCTTAACTGCAGCCTTCAGAAATCCATAAAATAACGGAGAAGGGCTGGTCAGGCTGCTCTTGAATTCAGGATGAGCCTGTGTTCCTATGAAGAACTTGTGATCAGGCAGTTCAATAAATTCCATGAGTTTGGTATTGTCTTTGCGTATATGATATCCTGAGAATATCAAACCATACTTTTCTATCTGAGGTATAAAGTCTGGATTGACTTCAAACCTATGCCTATGACGTTCTAATATCACTTTCTTTCCTTTCTCCAGCTTGCCAATCCTGAATGAATCATTCTTCCTGAGAATATCAAGCAAGTGCCTATCTTTTTCAAGCCTTCCCATCGCTTTATACAGTTTCAGCACTTTAGTGTTTTCTTTCAGCATAGCAGCATAATCTCCCAAGCGCATAGTGCCGCCATATTGGCTTGCTTCCATGAGTTTTTTCTGTGAGGGCAATATGTCAATCACCGGGTGCTCTGTCCGCTTTATCTCTGTGGTATTTGCGTCTGGCATAAGGCAGACATGGCGGGCAAACTCGACTATGGCCAATTGCATCCCATAACAGAGACCTAAGAATGGAATGTTATGCTCCCGCGCATATCGTATGGCATTTATCTTTCCTTCCACTCCTGAAGATCCAAAGCCTCCTGGAATTATCAGGCCATCGAAATCCTGCAGCAACTTAGCCGAACTGGGATCCTTTTCCAGCTTCTTTGAGTCTATCCATTGGATCTGGACCTTTGTATTAAGGTGCGCAGCTGCATGCTCTAATGATTGATTGATAGATATATAGGAATCAGACAGGTTATAGTCACCAATGTCAACATACTTTCCGACCATTGCAACCTTAACTAGTTTACGAGCCTGTACTACCCCATCAACCAAATGCTTCCATCTGCTCCAATTCGGCCTTTTTCTTGGCTTCATGTTAAGATCTGCAAGAATCTTAAAGCCAAGCCTTTCTCTTTCGAGATCCAGCGGAATCCGGTAGATTGTGTCTATATCTGGCTCTGAGATGATATGATCAGATTTAATGTTTGCATACACCTCAATCTTCTTCTTCCGCACTTCATCCAGGGATTTTTTTGCCCTGCAGATAATAAAATCAGGGAAGATGCCATGTTCGGTCAGCAGCCTAATTGCCTGTTGGGTTGGCTTAGTCTTCATCTCTTCAATATGCGAAGGTATCGGCAGATAGGTTATCAGAATATACATGACATGACCCTTTCCCAGATCCCTTTCCAAGCTTTTGGCTGCGAATAAGTAGGGGATGTTCTCATAATCACCTATGGTGCCACCGATCTCAACCAGGCAGAAATCGTAGCCTTTGGATGCTTCCTGCAGCCTTCTTTTTATCTCATCAGGTATGTGGGGGATGAACTGGACAGTTGTTCCTAAATATTTCCCAGCCCGTTCATTATCGATGATAGTCTTATAGATCTGGCCTGTGGTGATATTGTTTTTACGTGAGATGGACATATTAAGGAATCTCTCATAATTACCCAGGTCCTGGTCAATCTCGCCTCCATCTCCGGTTACCCATACTTCTCCATGCTCTGTTGGCCGTAAGGTTCCTGCATCATAATTTATGTATGGGTCTATCTTGACTGCAGTGACCCTGAAACCATATTCCTGGAGAATCTTTCCTAAAGAAGCTGTGGTGACACCTTTTCCAACACCTGAAATCACTCCGCCAACAACAAAGATAAACCTAGTCATCAGACCCGCTCCTAGAATTTAGGTATTGCATTTAGACGGAATGTTTAGGCTTGTTTATATATTTTACTGTTTATGGCTGTTATCGCTTCCCCTACCGTGTAGATGCTGCCGGTTATGACTACTAGGCTATTACGGCCTGCTAACTTCAGGGCAGCCTTGACAGCATCTGCCACATCAGGTATTATCAGAGGAGAGTTTACGTATTTCGCTAGTTCTTTAGGATCTGTTGCCCTTTCTGTATGTGGTTGAGTGAGTATCATGACGGATGCAGCAGACTGCAGAAGCTTGAGCATAGGAGCGTAATTCTTGTCTGTTAGAATGCCTACCACCAAAATTTTTGGTTTCTGTATCTTTCTGAGCTCTGGCAGCAATACCTTAACTGCATCAAGATTGTGGGCGCAGTCCACCAATATGTTTGGCTGGATATATTCAAGGCGACCAGGCCATTCTGCTGTAAGAAGGCCTCTTTGGATAACTGCATTGGGCATATCTTTAATTAAGGAAGCTGCCTTTATCGCCATCAGGGCATTATGCTTTTGGAACTCTCCTTTAAGATGGAGCTTAAGGTTTTTACCATCCTTGTCTACCACATATAACAGTGCTTTTCTTTTTTTAGCTGTCTGGAGTATTACCTGCAGCGCAACACCTGATGTTCCGGTTACTATAGGGTTATTCTTTTTGATGATGCCTGCTTTTTCAAAAGCTATTTTCTTAATCGTATCTCCCAGATATTCCTGATGTTCCAAGCCAATATTGGTGATAATAGCAACTAAAGGAAGGCAGACATTAGTAGCATCAAGCCTTCCACCCAAGCCGACTTCTAACACAAGGTAATCAACTCTCTTTTCAAAGAAGTACACAAATGCCATGGCAGTCACTAACTCAAAAAAAGACTCTCCATGATAAACTTTTTTTACTTTCTTATAGTATTTTACAACATCCTTATCGCTCATGTCCTTGTTGTTAATTTTAAACCTTTCATTGAATCTGGTGAGATGGGGGGAGGTGTACATTCCCACTTTATAGCCAGCAGCCTGCAGAATTGATGAGATCATAGCGCAGGTGCTTCCTTTTCCATTGGTACCTGCAACATGGATTATCTTTAGATTTTTATGAGGGTTTCCAAGCTTCTTCAGAAGAGTCCTAATGGGCGTTAACCTAAGATTGTACTTCTTTGCAGTCAAACTGTAAAGAAATTTAATGGCGGATTGGTAAGTCATAAACTGCCTGAAATTGAGAGATTAATAAATATATTGGTTAAAATGGAAGAGCCTGCACCACTGCCTTTAAGTCCCAGCTGTTTTGGACAAGCAATATCAGAAGATAGATCGCAATCAGAACAAAAATGAATCCTATTATCTTGCCGATACCTGCTTTTTTATGCATGATGTTCTTTAAATTTGGAATGTATTATTAAATTTTGCGATTTCGGACCGGCGACCAGGTCTCCTCATGACAGCCGATATCTTTAAAAAGTATATGCCACTTCTAATTGTTTATTACGGGATAGTGGGAAATATGAAAAATCCTAATGGGGTGGAAGATAGAATTATGTCTACTGGAGGCATGGGGCTTGGTAGGTTTCTTGTGGTAGACAACAGTCCTGCCATGATTCTGGTGGGATCTGGATACAAGGCTGTGTCACCGGTGGAAGATAAACCAGGAACATACTTGTATCAAGGTGTTGAAGTCAAAGCGGCACCTGGATCACTTGAAATTCCCGATGGACGTACTTATAGGGAGATCATAAAAGATTATTTCTCACCTGCTGGACAGGTTACTGAGGCCGCTGACATTAATCAGGCAGTGGCCTTATTACTGGAGCAAAGCATAGATGTCTTGTTCATGGGGACTGAGGTAGGAGAATTGGATACTGCAACCAGAACCTTGTTTAATACGGAATTAGGGAAATTGGATGTGCCACCCCCTGAGCTTTTGGTTCGATATATGATCAAACAAAGTGAGAAAGGAAGAAAAATCAGGATGGTTGCCATGCCCTACCAGGATCATGTAGCGCCAATACCCCCCTATATCTTGGAAGCAGCCGGCTCGCATAGGCAGGTGTTTGACTACATACGAAAACCATTCGCCAGGCAGGAATTGTCTTCTTTTGTGCCCAGCAAACCTTCTTCTTGATATCAACGATATCTTTATAAATAAAGTAATGTCTCTTGAGTAGTAAAAAATGTCAAAATTTAGACCGTTGCGGCCGTTAGAAGAATCAGTTGCTGAAGAGATACGATCTATGCAGCCACGCTTCTTGGTAGTTGACGATAGCCCAGCCATTGCCTTTTACGGTGGTTTTCATAGAGAGGTACGGCTTGGACCAACACATTTTGATATAGTGAGTTTGGGTAAAGTCATTTCTGAGAACCAATTTCCCCTTGAAGAGCTTGCTGGACACCTTGAGATTCCCGATGGAGGTTATTACCAGGAGATGATTCGCAGCACATTCGGAAGCGAATTTGTTGATGTCACTCCCAGTGGTAAACAAGCACTTCACCTAATGGATGAACGGTACTATGACGTCGTTTTTCTTGGAAGCTCTACTAGTGATTTACCTTCGGAGAGACTTATGAATGAGGTGATTGATCGCCATCCAAACACCAAACTGATCCTTATGCCATTCATGCCGCATCCCTATGGGATTCCCATTCCGGACTATATGATTCTTGCACTTTCGCAGGGAAAGATAGCACCCTACGTTCGAAAGCCGTTCGAACCTGAAGAGCTGCCACCATTGGTATTCAATTTCTTGAGACAAAGGAACGTGGCCCGAACTGAAGCGCAGGAGGACATCATCCATGGGATTGAGGATTCTTTTAAGCCATATTTCGTGAGAGCAACAGGTAAGATCTTGGTTCCGGAAGAGAGATTTATTGGGAAAACTGTTGTCAAGGAATATGTAGATCTGCATCGGGCGGCAGTTGAGTATGTTATACTTTCTGAATTGCATGATCGGGGATGTGCAGTCTTGGTCGAACGTGGCCTCAACGGAGTGGATGAGTTTCTCGAGAGGGGATTTTATGTTGATGAAGGCGGAAATAGGAGATACAGTTCCGAATCCAGGCTGAGTGATACTGCCAGCAGGCAACGAGCTGCAGCATATCTTAAATCCGTGTATCGCTCCCTGTTTGAAGCTGCTGACATCAGATTACTGGCATCTGGTGAAAGAGCCTGGCTGGCAGAGCAGATACCATCTCTGCGGGTTCCAACCGCTCGGTTTCATGCCAACCTCCCGGTTGCCATCTTAGAAGATAGGGTCGGTCCTAGTTTCTTCAGCTTGCTTCCAGAGATTAACACAAGGATTGGGCAGGGAGATCATGTGGCAGCTGAATTCAAAGGGGAGACAATTCTACTAAGAAATGAATACCTCGCATTCCTACAGGCATTTCCAATTTCACTTCCTGATTTTGTGATACCTAATAGGATCAACATGCAACTGGCATATAATCTTAACACGGTAGGTGAACTTCTCCAATTCTTTGATGGTTTCTTCAGTGAAGACCGGGCCGGGTTGAGGTATTCTGTTCCTGCGGTGGATATGGGTATGCACATGCCGGATGGGTATGTCCAATATTTTGATCGTAATTGGGGCGACATGATATTTAATATTGGTGTCCTTCGTGGTACCTTCGATGATGTGTTGGAGTTCGGCAGGTCCAGGGGTCTCAGCGTCAAGGAACTGGTTCATCATACTTACACATCCATTGATTTTGCGAAATGCTACCGGTGGACTCATTTCCTTGAAGACAAGGCTCATGACAGAGCACTTTTCACGCAAAATTCTCGCGTGGAAGAGGAGCAATATCTGAGGCATCTGTTGCTAATGGGATCAAAATTCAGGTTGATCAGGCAATATCCCTCAGATGTTGGTAAAGACTTGGTCAGGCAACGCGTAGCAGATCTGGATGAGACTATACACCAGGTGAAAGAAGATCTTGCGCAACTCCGCATCACGGACTCTGCAAAACTTCATGAACAAATCAGAAATCAGTATGACCATGACCTTGGCGAGATACAAGAAGACTATGCTAGAGTCATATTGGGCAGAAGTGCAGGATGGGTAAGGCATAGGATTAATTTCTATCGTCAAGACCTTAAAGATATGGAGGAGACCCTTGCTGAGATGGGCGCTCTTGCCCCCAACAAGATTGACAAAGCAATTGCCCAATATCGAAAGAGCAGCCGCACCATTCACGATGTTTACCATCTACAAGATGATGATGTTGCGCGTATAGTTATCCAAGCTTACCGCCAGAATATCGTGCGTAAATCGAGTATAAGAGAGTATCAAAGCGATGGACGAAGATGGAGGGTCAAGGAGGAGGCATTGGACCAAATTCCAGGAGGCGAAGCAAAAGCCCGGAGGTTTGTGGATGCCCTCAATAGGTTTTATCAAAATCATAAGGACATGACTGACCAACAAACTTTTTTGGAGTATCACATTCTGGAAGTAGTTAATTCAGCGAGACTGTTAGGGGAAGTAACAAGCCAGCGTCTTAGAGTACATCGGGGGAAAGAATACTCTTTTGGTGATGACTGTAAGGTCAAACTAACTCAGGATGGGCCTGATCTGGACATCTCGGTCAACGGTAAGCGGATGTTTAAGAATGGTAAACGGGATGTTTTCCTTGAATTTTCTCGAAGAGCTTATCCCATTGTGACCACGGAAGGAAGTGCTGAGATGAAGGATTTGTATCAGCTTTGCTGTTTCAGACACATAGAGCTCACTTTTGAAAAGTTGTTGGACGCAACATTGGATGACGAACAGTTATTGCGCCGTTCCCTACTTGAACGGGTTAGGGATTATGTCGCTGACAAAGTTAGAGATACCCGACCTGAAGACTATCTGGAGCCGCACGCAGCCAACACCAGGGAATGGGTTTTAAAACTTATGCCCAATGCTAGTGAGGCAGTCCTCATCGCATCCCTACATCATGACCTGGATCGGGCATTTCCAGATAAAAGGGTCACTAAAAGAGAATTCGGACTTGAAGATAACATAACGGAAGCTTCTTGGTGCAGTTATTATCACCAAAGGGAAGTGCAGCAGGCGATATCTGAATTAGCTGTCTCCGAAAAAGAATGGTCTTCTTTTTATTCAGTCCGAATGGATTCGGTTCCATCATCAAATCCCCTTAAAAAAAGATGGTTAGGGGTTAGAAGAGTGTTATATGATGCGTATAAGGCTGCGCATCCACTTCGAAGCGCTGAGATTCTTGGTGAGGCTCTCAGAACACAATGGGATGCAGACCCCCACGTAATTGAAGATGCGATGTATCTTGTTAGGGTTCACGAAACAGGCAGCGCTGATAGGAGCAATATACTTCATGTCGAGGCCAATATCCTCAAGACTGCTGATACTGCAAGTTTCCTGCAAGATAATCTCCCCACTTATGTCAGAGAGCATCAGAGCAGTCTTGATACAGTGAGGGAAAAAGTCAGATTCATGTGGGATAGGCTAAATCCTGCCGAGCAGATCACATTAAATCCATTGTACCTCAGAGCAGCAGAGTTAATGAAAAAACAGGCATAATTACAACTCCATCTGCATCTTGAAACTGACTAGATTCGCCACCAACTGGATCATATTGATTGCATAGTGTGAAAGAGAGGCATCATGGGACTTACCAAGAGTTTTCAACACTTGTTCGACAAGCTGTCTTCGCAATCTAAATATACTGACTGCGGATTCTATGTCATATTTGTAGAATAGCGTATGCATCTGTTTGACCATCTCCGTTAACTGCCTATATACACCCATGATTGATTTGTCTATTGACTTTATCTTCTTAGGGTTCTGGATGAAGTAGTCGCATAGGTATTTGTACTGGTCTGCAAGTTTCTCCAATTCTTCAACAGTGCAGTACATAAAAGTAAGATTCTGATAGTCGCTGTAACCTTTTTTGTTAATCAAACGCCTGCAAAAGCCAGTATATTTATTGTTGTTAGTTTCCAGAAATCGTATATTGGTCATATTGCTGCTATCGCCTGATACCATTGACTCATATACCCCATTTGCCATCGAGTCCAGAACCACAAAAGTCCTTCTCAGCATATTGTCAAACTCTTCCTGAGAGGCCCCTGCAATTGCCTTGATGAGACAGGTATTGCGTTCTTGCTGCACAATCTCGTAACCGACGAGATCTTCTCTCAGAATCTTCTGCACCGGATCCAAAAATTGGGGATTGCTAAAATGAAGGGTTACCTCATCAACCCCTTTTTTGTACAGGCCATGCATAACGCGAGGGATAATAGGGTCCAATTTGTCTAGATTGATCTCACATCGCCTGATAGCTGCACCATCTTCTGTGCTCACGATTATTTTGGGGCCTTCCTCTTGTACATCCAACTCGTCCCCTTTCTTAATGCCATGAGCCTGGGCCCACTTTCTTGGCAGTGATACCAGCTGTGTAGAATCTGCTATTTGGATTACTTTCCGTTTCATTTTGTACCCCCTATAAGGAGATATAAGGAAGTTGATATCATTTATAAAATTTTCCTTTTTTATAAATAAGTCAGGTAATATATATTATTTATAAAACTTAAGCGTTAAATATATAAAAATAGGCTGATTCGTAGCTACTCTGAGGGGATTTGTATGGATGAGGAAGATATAATCGAAGATGACCCGTATAATGAAGAGTCAAGAGAAATGCAGGTAGATGATGATAGCATGGATGCTGGCGAAGCAGGATTCATGCAAGGCTATGAGGATGCGCTATGATGCAACAAGACCCTGGTGCAGAAGAGATAGTTCTCCATGATATGGGGGGCCATAACTATTTCTGTTATACCTGCCAATGCACCATGAAGAATCTCAGATCTAATTTTTTCAAATGCCCAGAGTGCGGATTAGAGTACAAAGAATCTTAAAGTTTAATAATTCCAAACCCTATTAATCTAAATCTGTTTGCCACTAACCGGGAAATCGTTACCCTTGATTCGGCTTCAGCGCATACCGGCAGTTTCAGTGTGCATGTCGTAATGCCTTTTTTCATTTTAGTCACTGATCCTACGGTTGCAGAGGAATTGACGTTTAACATCAAAGGCTCGCCCATCTTGATAGGTTGTACTGTAAGGTCCTGTTCAACACCGACAACCCTTTCTAGCAGTGTAATCTGTAATGGAAGCTCGTGCAGTACATCAGGCAGCTTGCCCTCAAGCCCCACAACATTGCCTGCAAGGCTGTCTGCCTTAACTAAGGAAGGGTCTAATGAGGTTAGAACACCTATAGAGCCTCCGGGTATTACTTCATCGACGCTGACGCCGCCTGTCTTTAAATCTGTTATTGATGTCTTGACTGATTTCCAGACTTTCTTGTTCTTCTCTTCGAAACTCAGTCCAGGCCTGATTTCTATCTGCTGACCTACCTTAAACAATCCCTGCTTTAGAACTCCGCCCAGGACCCCGCCTGTGATATCTTTTATCTCTGTTCCTGGCTTGTTGATGTCAAAGCTTCGCGCTACAAACATCAATGGATCAAGTGTAGAATCCCTTTCCGGAGTCTTGATAATCCTTTCAATGGTTTGGATGAGCACATCTATGTTAGCACCATGCTGAGCTGAGATTGGTACTATGGGAGCTTTCTCAAATTTGGTTCCTTTCAGAAAAGCAGCAATCTGGTCATAATTTTTCAATGCATCTTCTTCTGAAACGAGGTCTATCTTATTTTGAACAATAATCACATTATCTATGCCGATTATCTCGAGAGCCATAAGATGCTCTTTGGTCTGGGGTTGGGGGCATTTTTCGTTTGCAGCTATAAGCAACAAGGCGCCATCCATGATAGCCGCACCACACAACATGGTTGCCATAAGCGACTCATGGCCAGGAGCATCAATGAAACTCACTTTTCTGGCTGGTTTTGCCTCTTCCTTGCAGAGAGGGCATTTTGGCTTTGTAGTATACTCCTTGCATTTAGCACATTTATAGAATACTGCATCAGCATAGCCGAGACGTATCGTGATGCCGCGTTTTATCTCTTCAGAATGGGTATCAGTCCACTTACCACTGAGCTGCTCGGTAAGAGTTGTTTTTCCATGATCAACATGACCGACCAAACCAATATTGACTACTGGTTGAGAATCTACGAGCGATGATTTTATGGCTTTCTTCTTCACCATAGGCACTTAGGCTTTCTCCGGTGCTTTCTCGGCAGCTTCTGCGGGAGCAGCAGCTTTTTTATCATCTTTCTTCGCTGACTTGTCTGCTTTAGCCTCACCAGGCTGAATTCCAAGCGCATCTGCAAGCCCCTTTGAGCCAGCCTTAATGACCTTAAGATTTATTTGAGTGATGGTCTCATTGATCTTATGCCCGCATACAGTCTTACGCTTCTTCATGCCGTCCATGCGTTTACCCTTTCTACCTAATCCTGAGAACCCCACACCACCATATAGGCTGATCCGTTTCCTCACACCCAAGATACCTGAACGCATAGGAAATCCGCAATGGTCTGAACCGCCGGTAATCTGAAGCTCATAGCCGCTGGCACCAATGGCGTCCCCATTGACCTTCTCCCCTATATTCAAGCCAATAAATGGAGCTGCCTGCTCATCCTTCACTTCCTTTTGATAAGAAGTTCCTTTCTCTGAGATGCATAACTTAAAGCTTGCCATATAAATCCCTCCTACTTCCTGAAATTACAGTTTATTTAAAAAGCTTTCCTAATAGGTCAGGAACGTGATTTCGCAGTTTGCCATCTGCTTGTAAAAATCCTGTTCTGGCAAATGTTCCTTTGATTCAAAGACAATCAGATGCATCCCTTCCCAAAATAAGAACCACCCTGCAGGCTCAAGCAGCACAATGAAGAATCCCCGCATAAAGTTGGTTTCCTCATCTGAAACAAGCATAAATGTAGCCATAATCATCAAGAGTATTCCCAATGCCACAAAAGATAAACCCTGCCGTATGAGATTCCAGTGGGCCTTTTTGGATGATTCCATATGCTTCTTAAAATGGTCTCTCAGCCTTTTTTTTACGATAGATTCGTGCTGCAGATCCCTGACTGCGGATGGAATAAGCAGTTTTAGCTCTATCCTGCCTGATTTCTTGTCTCTGCTTGCCTTTTTTGCCTCACGCAGAAAATCGTCTGAAAGAGCCCGCTGCGGATAGGGCCTTGGATCAAAGTCAGAGAAAATATCATCATAGTCGTCAAGCCATAAGCTTATCTCGGATAACTTAAGTAATTCTTTCTTTTGATCGTCAGTAAGCGTTGGTTTCTCGTTGTTTTTTACCGGTTCTTTTTCCATGACCTAGAATGCAGAGTATTACTATATAATCCTTATGGTAAAATATCGTTAAGATCTATCTTATTGGTATAGATTGCCATGCCTAAGGCTGAATTTATGTTGATTTTTTCCAATTCCTTGATTTCTTTTATTGTAGAAATCCCACCAGCTGCGGTGATCTGATTTTTGGTTGTATTTGCTAGCTTTTTGAAGAAATCAAGGTCAGTTCCCTGTAACATACCTTCTTTATCCACATAGGTGGCTAAGAATTCGGAGCAGTACGATTCTAAGTATTTTGCTGTCTTAAAAATATTTAAACCGGTATTTTCTTTCCAGCCTTTGATGACTATCTCCTGTTTTATGGAATCGATAGCGATTATTATCTTCTCTTTGGGTATCTTTTGTATTAAGTTATTCAGAAAATCATTATTTATCTTATAATCACCATTTTCTTTGTAGAAAACAGAGCTGCCGATGATGACTTTAATCGCTCCTAACCCTAAAACCTCTTTTGCTTTGGCAACTGTTCGGATGCCGCCGCCTACTCTACACTCTATTTTCTTTAGTATCTCTTTGATCAATAGATAGTTGTTTCCTTTGCCCATGGCCGCATCCAAGTCAATGAGTTGAATTGAACCGAAAGGCTTGAATTTTTTAATAAGCTCATCATAGTCTTCGATCTCTACCTTTTTGTTTTCTGCTTTTCCCTGGACAAGCTGGACAACTTTCCCGCCTAAGAGGTCTATGCAGGGGTATATCATGCTCTCATCACGATCCCTGACTTTTTGCATGCGTCCTTAACCTGGTCAACAGTAAATGTGCTATAGTGGAATACTGAAGCCGCCAAGGCTGCATCTGCTTTTCCTTGCGTAAATGCCTCAACAAAATGCTTTGTTGTTCCCACGCCACCTGAAGCGATGACTGGAACAGGCACTAATTCGCTCACTTTCCTGGTAAGCTCTAAATCAAATCCTTTCTTAGTGCCATCCCGGTCCATGGAAGTCAAGAGGATTTCTCCTGCGCCCATCATGCAGCCCTTTTTTGCCCATTCAATAACATCCAGGCCAGTAGGCTGCCTGCCCCCATAGATGTAAACCTCATATTTATTTTTCATCTTTGAATTCTTTTTTGCATCGATGGCCAGAACTATGCATTGTGATCCAAACTTCTCTGATGCCTGCTTGATAAATGCGGGATCCTTTACTGCTGCAGTGTTGATGCTCACCTTGTCAGCGCCTGCGTTCAATAGCGCTCTGATGTCTGCGATTGTTGATATGCCCCCTCCGACTGTGAAAGGTATAAAAATCTTCTTGGCAACTGCAGTAACAAGATCAACCATAGTTTTTCTTTTCTGGTGGGAAGCAGTTATATCTAAGAAGACAAGCTCATCAGCACCCTGCTTATTGTAGGTTGCAGCAAGCTCAACAGGGTCTCCTGCATCCTTGATATTGATGAAGTTTGTTCCCTTGACAACCCTGCCATTGTCGATGTCCATGCAGGGAATAATCCTCTTAGCGAGCATCTATACCATCCCCACTAAGGCAGGCAATGCCTCTATACGGTTGCCGTCTAATCTAAATCCGACAAATTTGATGCCTGCTTTTTCCGCTGCCATCTTATCCCAAATAGTGTCACCAATAAAAATCACGTCTTTTGGAATGAGATTTAGCTGCTCAAGCGCTTTGATCAAGATGTCTGGTGATGGCTTTCCGTTCTTGACATCATCTCCACCAAGACAAAATTTAAAATAGTCAACTAATCCGACATCTTTCAGTACTTTAGTTACTATAGCTCTTTGAGAGTTTGAAACAACAACTAAGTCAATCTTTTTTTTCTGCAGCATGCTTAAGGTGTTTTTAGCTTCAGGCATTATTACCAGCCTTTCTCTATATTCTGTGTATATATCCCTATAAAACTGCCTGATCTTTTCGAGCGGGACTGTAAAACGGTCTTTTGCTACTATGTCAAAGGCCTTTGCCCACAGATGCTTATCAAAATCAGCCCGGCTTATTGTTTTTCCCTCAAAATGATTGTAAGCGCGGTTGAAAATATGGAACCATGCATCATGCGAGTCTATGAGGACACCATCCATGTCGAACAGTACGGCCTTTATCATGATATCACAAAGTTTCGCAATAATCTTAGTCCTAATGCCCCACTCCTTTCAGGATGGAACTGGAAAGCTGCAATATTACCCTGTTCAACACCGCTGGCAAATTCCTCTTCGTACTCAGTTGATGTCAGGATGATGCTTTTATCTTTCGGAACAGGATGGTAGGAGTGTACAAAATAGAAAAATGATTTTTCTGGAATATCTTTCAACAATATGCTTTCTTTCTGTATAGCGATATCATTCCAACCGATCTGCGGAACTTTAAGGCTTGTCCTGAATTTCTTTACAGAGCCTTTGAAAATGCCCAGTCCCTTGATGCCCGGAGATTCTTCGCTTTTCTCGAACAAAACCTGCATGCCTATGCAGATGCCAAGAAAAGGTTTCTTTGCTGCAGCCTCAATGAGCACCTCTCTCAGATTTTTTTTATCTACTGAAGCCATGACATCGCCAAAAGAGCCGACTCCTGGAAAGATTATCTTATCAGATTTCCTGATGACTGCTGCCTTGTCTGTAATCTGAGACTTAAACCCGAGATAATCCAGCGCATTCTTCACGCTTTGGATATTTCCTGCTCCGTAATCTACTATTGCAATCATAGCTTTCCCTTTGTGCTTGGCAGTTTGTCCGGAAACTTCGGGCTTATGGCTGTAGCCATGTCTAAGGCTTTACCAAAGGCCTTGAACACAGCTTCTGCTCGATGGTGGTCTGTCCTGCCGTAGGGCAGCAGGATGTGTATAGCAACCCCTAAGTTGTTTGTGAAGCCCTGGAAGAATTCTTCAACCAGCTCTGCTTTTAGGTCTCCTATTACCTTATCCTGAAACTCCACATTGAACTTGAGGAAAGGCCTGCCGCTGACATCTAAAGCGAAAATAGCTAAACTTTCGTCCATGGGCTGGACAAAATAACCACTCCTCTGGATGCCTTTCTTTGAGCCTAAGGCTTTCCTGAATGCCTGTCCTAAGGTGATTCCGATATCTTCTACTAAATGGTGCTGGTCAACATCAATATCTCCAGAGGCACTGACTTTCAGGTCAAAGCCTCCGAACTTGGCGAAGAGCTCGAGCATGTGGTTCAGGAACTTGATAGGCGTCTTTATGCTGTACTTGCCAGACCCATCTATATTCAGGGTCAGATTGACTTTTGTTTCCTTGGTTTTTCGTGTAACAGTTGCATTTCTCATGTCAGTACCTCTTTTAGTTTATTGATATCTTCAAGAATGTATGATGCTCCTGCATCTTTCAGGAGATCTTTAAGGCCTTTGTCAGCTTTTGGAGGCAATACGCCTATTGCTATCACATTGGCATTGTTTGCCATGGTCATATCATCTGCCACATCACCGAAATAATACCCTTCTTTGCATTCTAATTGCTGCAATGCAACCTTGAGGAGCAATGGGTTCGGCTTTTCAGCTTCTAAATCATCCATGGTTATCAGAACATCAAAATATTCTTCCTGGCCTGATGCTTTCAATGCATATTCTGCCTCTATCCTTGGCCTTCCGGTAACAATTCCTAAGCGATATTCCTTGGAAATTGAGGCAACTACCTCTTTCTTAAGCAGCCAGATTTCATTCTTAATGAATCCATCAAAATCTTTTCCTAAGTAGAATTCCTGGAATTTCTCTATGATCTTCTTTTGCGGCAATCTCTTGCCTGCTTCACGGATAATCTCGGCTGTGGCATTCCAGTCATTGTTGAAGCCTGGTTTGTTCTTTATGTCCTGGATGGTCTTTTCTGAAATGGTTTTATTGATAAAGAATTCTGCTGTCTTCTTTATGGCTAACCTATAGCTCTGGCTGACATCAACTAATACTCCATCCATATCAAATAATAATGCTTTCATTTTTCAAGTATCTCCTTTGTCTTAGCCATGATCCTTTTTGCTAGTGAGAGTTGTTCTTCATATACATCATCAGACAGGCTGACGCTCGTTCCGTATTGGTATTGTTCTCTCATTTTAACGGTTGTGTGCTCCTCGGTTGATTCCAGAGGAGCGATCTTGACTAGCCAACCCTTGTCCAAATTGATGAGCTTGTCTTCAATCAAACTTGCCATGAGTGCAAAGGTACATTCCTGATTTCTGGATTCATACCCATATTTTGCAGCTATGGAAAGCAAACAGTGGTAGATGCTGTAAAAGATGGTGCTGGCGCTGATGTCCGAAAAGTTGCCTTTTTTCAGATACAAGGTTGCAGAGAGGTAATGTTCTGCTTTTTCCATATGCTCTTTGGCCTTTTCTTTATTGACACCTGTCTTTACAATCCCCCTATGTACCTTAGACTCTTGCAGCTCTTTTTCCGCTTTTCTCAAGCACCATTGTACCTTATTGTTTGCGTGACTCATAACAGATCAATGATTTGGTCTTCACCAAATGCTACGATGCCTTTGATGGCATTCAGCACAACCGCATCTTGTTTTTGTATGTTTTTTCTTATGTCTACTTTTGTCTGGTATACCGGGTGCAATCTTTTTAGGTTTATAAGATTGGTGTTTTCAATCTCCTTTTTGAGTCTGGAGAACTTTTTTTCATCAGTTATGAGCAATACGTCTATGTCTTCCGGATCTTTCTTCCGTAAAACAGACCCGAACAGGACAGCGGCATCTGCTGCCGTAAGCTTTCTGAGCTCAGTGATCCACATCTTGATGGGTGGTGGAGCCTGTTCTGCCTCCCGTTTCAACAAAAATCTGACATAGTCCTGCACATACTCATTTTCCTTGTTTAGCTTGTGGACTCTTGCTTTTCCGACCATTTTTGATCTGAGGATGTTTTCCTTTTCTAGCCTCCTGGCTATCTTAAGAGCACCCATAGCGCTTATGTCAAGCAATCTTGCTATGTCGCTGGTATTGTAGTCTTGTTCTGGACTTTTGAAGATGGCCAAGACAAACCCCATCTCATTCTTTGTCAGGTCTTTTAAACTCATAGTTTAAATGTGTAAACTCATAGTTTAAATATCTTTTGGTTTCACGCTTGAAACCTAAGGGTTAAAGAAGGGTATTAAGTATTTATACCGCTATAGTGCGGGTTTGTTCTTTTAGGTTCATGATTGGGTTTGGTGCTGAGACTAATCCCTGTGAAGTCGAAATCTTGTGTTTTCGCATAATTGAGGTTATATACAATAAAATTTCCATTTCTCGACGGTATAAACGGGGGAGTTCGTCCTTCGGACAGTTAGTCTGCTTCGCAGAAATTTATTTTTAGAAAGGGGCACACTCAAGAATGGTTTTGCATAAGATATCTTTATAATTTTTCAAATTCCGCCTTAATATCCCGAATGGCTTTAGAATTTCTATAATCGAAAATATTTTCTTCTTTTAAATCATTTTCAAAATTATGAAACTTAAGAATCATTTTTTCCTTTTTATAAGATTTTTGAGATTCTATTCCTGTTATAATCTGTTTATGTTTCTTTAATTTGGATTTATTTAGAAAATGATCAATTATCCTTTTTGATATTCTTCGAAGTTTTAATAGTTCTGTTTCTGATAAAATGCTACTTATATTCTTAATATAACCTTGGTGGACTATTTCATTCCTTAAATTATAAATTTTCTCTAAAAATTTGATTCTTTGTAGAATAACGTTTACAGAATCAGTTTTTGAGTGAAGAATGGTTGAAATTCTTAA
>DATDXC010000051.1:0-6374 GCA_035289425.1 Candidatus Nanoarchaeia archaeon | reverse complement strand
TCTGGCTGAGCTTTGGTTTCTTGCAGGCAGAGGACATCAGGAGCTTCTTCTTTAATAAAATCAAGAAATCCTTTTTTCTGGACTGCCCTGATTCCATTGACGTTCCAACAAATAATTTTCATAGCGGTACCTCGATGGCCAACAAGCTCCCTTTTGCTTTAATTGTTATCTGTTTTGCTTCAGTAATTGTTATAGCATCTCTGTCTTTGAGACTTTTCCCTTCAACTTCTGCATCTCCTTTAATCACCATCATGAAAATACCCCTTCCTTTGGGTAGTTTATAATTGCTTATATACTCTTTATTGGAATTCCCTAAAAAAATTCTTGCATCTTGATGGATGTATAATGAATCCTTGCTTTTTTTCCCGCTCACCACTTCTGTCCATCTGTTTTTTGTTAGTGTAAATCTTCTTTCTTCGTGCCTTGGTTGTATGTTCTTCTCTTTTGCCTCAATCCAAATCTGGAATAGTTTGAGTTGTTGTGTATCAGATGCATTGGATTCAGAATGAAGTATGCCTGAGCCGGCTGACATTACCTGGATATCTCCTGGCTTGAGAATGGCTGTTGAGCCTGTCGAATCTGTATGCCTTAAGCTACCTTCAGTTACGATGGTGATGATCTCCATATTGTCATGGGGATGGGTATCGAAGCCAGCTCCCGGCTCTATGATGTCATCATTAAGAACTCTTAGCTTTCCGAATCCCATTCGCTTCGGGTCATAGTAATCTGCAAAGCTGAAGCTGAATCTTGAATGGAGCCAGCCTGCGTCTCCCTTTCCTCGCAACTCTGCTTTATGGAATTCTATTCTCATCAAAGTTTATTTTCGGGATTCCCTATTTAAGTTTTAGCTTTACGCTGGGCTCTTTTCAATGGAAAAGGGAGGAGCGAATGCCTTTAGAGGCTCCTAAACCGTATCTTTTATAAAGACAGCTCTATTAGTGCCCCTTATCGGAAAATTTTGAACTGGTTTTAGAATTTTTCTGGTGACTAATGAAATGCAAGAAATGCGACAATACTCATATAAAAACACGGTGTAATTACACTCATGGAAAAAAATCATCCAGCAGAACAACCCATTACTGCACTGCGTGCGGGTCAACGTACGTTGCCATTGAAACCACGCGGAGAAAGCGCAAATGGTAGATTATAACATAGTTAAATTTTGCAGAGCCTGCAGGAAAAGATTTGTGGTAAAGAAAGGGCAATCCAAGCGTTACTTATGCGATGATTGCGAGAAAAAGGAAGGCATACAATAGTGAACTTAATGGCATTCTCAACTTTTACCCCACATACGAGAACTTATGTCAATTTCTTTAAACAAAGGAAGGAGGTGAGAACATGAAAGGAACCGTAAAGTTTTTCAACACTATGAAACACTTTGGCTTTATAGCAGGTGAAGATGGGAAAGAGTACTTTGTGCACGAGTCTGGATTAGCAGCCGGCACTTCCCTCAGTGAGAACGATTCAGTTGATTTTGATACTGAAGAAGGCGAGAGAGGCCTGAAAGCAGTTAATGTCAAGAAAAGCGAGTAATTGACTTATTGCCTAACAAGTATTTTCTTTTTTGTTATATTTTTTATATAAGCCTATCAGGAATCCATAACTTTTCTAAAACTTTTATTCCCGCAGTTGATGCAATAGAAATACACACCAAAGCGCCCTTCTTTGATGTCCAGATACTCCCCACAAACACATTTGATATCTTTGAGAAGCTCGTTTTTGTGTTGAGGACATACGGGGATGCCCTGGCTGTTCTTGGTGGTTCCTGTATTGCTGCAGAACGGGCACAAATCAGCGAATGAATCTCCATACTTTTTTGGTATGCGCATGATCAGATGCTTTGAGTAGCATTTAAATAAGTTTTGATTACCCGGTGGATTGAAAAGTTCTCTGCTTCGCAGGTTGCCATCAGGCTCAGTGCTGGTATCTTCTGGGTAAATACTGACCTTCTCCGAAGGAGCCAACCCTCTTGTCAGTCAGTATAGCTTAGCTATTGCACTTCGCATAGGATGGCAACACGGAACTTTTCAATGTAGCCGATTACCCATACTTTTATAAATATGTAGTACCTAACAATTGTCATGGTCTATATCGTCAAGAAAATTATCAACGGAAATAAGTATTATTATCTCAAGAATTCAGTCAGAATCGGCACCAAAGTAGTGTCCAAGAATATAGCGTATATGGGGAAAAAGCGGCCGACAAAGGCACAGATTGAAGAAAAACTAAAAGCTAAAAATGCTCTGAGTCCACCAGCAAAATACCTTCCAGCGCCGCTTCCAGACGCTCAGGTTCGACACCTTTTTAAACCGCTTAAAAATTCCCTGGTCATGCTTTCCATCCAAGACATGGCAACCTTCTGCAAGAAGAAGGGCTTCATCTTCCAGAATAGTGAAATCTATGGAGGATTTTCTGGCTTCTTTGATTATGGTCCACTGGGTGTTGAGATGAAGAACAACATAAAACAGGCTTTCTGGAAGACATTTGTCCAACAACGAGAGGATGTGGTGGGCATTGATGGCGCAATCATAACCCATCCCGCTGTCTGGAAAGCTTCCGGCCATGTCGATTCATTCACTGATTACATCTACAAATGCCCCAAGTGCAAACAGGTCATCAAGGGAGACAACAATGCTGGCATGAAATGCCCTAAATGCAATGAAGACATGGCTAATGAAGGGAAATTTAACCTCATGTTCTCCACGCAGGTAGGTCCTGCGTCTGGAAACGTGGCATATCTAAGGCCAGAAACAGCCCAGGTTATATTTACCAACTATAAACTAGTGCAGGAGTCTGCCAGGCAAAAGCTGCCCTTTGGGATAGCTCAGATCGGGAAAGCGTTCAGAAATGAGATTAGTCCCAGAGATTTCCTATTTAGAAGCAGGGAGTTTGAGCAGTTTGAGATTGAGTACTTTATCAATCCGGAAAAAGAATGCCCCTATGCGCTTCCTGATATGGAAGTGCAGATCTGGACTCGGGATAACCAAAAAAAGAACGAGGAGCATATTACACTAACAATCAAGGACCTGGTGGAGAAGAAGATTTGCTCAAAGTGGCACGCATACTGGCTCTCACTCTATTATCAGTTTTTCATTGATCATGGGATCACCAGGGAAAACCTGCGATTACGAGAGCACCTTAATGATGAGCTTGCCCATTATGCATGCGCCTGCTTTGATATAGAATATAGGTTCCCCTTTGGATGGAAGGAAATACATGGCAACGCTGATCGGGGACAATTTGACTTAAAGCAGCATATGGAGTTCTCAAAGGCTTCCTTGGAATATTATGACGAGGAATCAAAGCAGAAAATCATCCCTGCATGCGCTTCTGAACCCTCACAAGGCATTGACCGGGCTTTTTTGGCATTTATGTATGACGCTTATCATGATGATACAGAGCGGGGGAATATCATATTGGCTTTAGACCCCAAAATAGCGCCCATTAAAGTGGGGGTGTTTCCTTTGGTGAATAAATTGGATGACGAGGCAAAAAAGCTCTTTGATGATATAAAGAAAGAATTTGTCTGCATCTATGACCGGAGCGGTTCTGTGGGCAGGAGATATGCAAGGGCCGATGAGCAGGGCATCCCATTCTGCATAACCTTTGATTTTGACAGCCTTACTGATGCATCAGTCACCATCAGGGATCGAGATACAACTCAACAAGTCAGGGTTAAAATCAATCAGCTTCCCGAAAAGCTCCGGGGGCTTTTAAACGGAAAAACAAGGTTTGATGCGTCAAAATAATCGTCAGATTTTTAAACCCCACCAGATTAACAATTAGAATATGGCAATCAAGGACCTTCAGCCAAGGCAGGGAAAAGTCGAACTTCAGGTAGAAGTTATTGAGAAAGGGGATGTCAGGGAATTCGAGAAATTCGGCAAGAAAGGCAAGGTCTGCAACGCCAAAGCGAAGGATGCTTCCGGCGAAATAGTTCTCAGCTTATGGAATGAGCAAGTCGACCAAATAGGCGTGGGGGACAAGGTCAAGATTTCCAATGGATATGTTTCTGAGTACCAGGGTGAGATGCAGCTAAGCACCGGCAAGTTCGGCAAGCTGGAAGTAGTACAAAAAGGGGTCGAAAAGGGAAGCGAGCCCATATACACCAACTCTCCTGAGGTTCAGCACGAAGAAGAAGGGGACCTGTCAGAAGAACCGGTTGATGATGAAGAGTATATAGGCTGAATTTCTTTGAAAAAAGGAATCCAAATGAGAATCACTAATATTTTCTTATTAACAATTGTAATATCTGGCCTTTTTGCTTTATCGGCTTGTGAATCCGAGCAAGGCTCCACCGCAAGTCCTAATGGAGATGCTCAAGTAGAAGATAAAGATAATGAACAGACCCAAAAAGAGATATTGACAACAGCAGTCACAGCGTTTGTTGATGCCTCCTCAAAAAATTGGGACGAAGATTTACAAGATGACGGAATTGTTGTATATCCTGAATTAAAAGATACTAGCGGTGATTCAGTTAAATTTGAGGGTGTTGAATTAAACGTAGATATAGAAATTTGGACCACAAAAATGAATGATGATTATGACGAAGTTAAAGATCGAAAAATATACAGTGGTTCAGGGACAATTGATAGTTGGAAAGATGGTAACTTTATGTTTGATGGTGGAATCAAAGTTCCATTTGAAGACATCAAAGCGGTCGAATCTGATAGTGATTATGGCACACTATATATCAAAATACCTGCCAACGATAAAGTGTATGAGGCAAAAAGTCTAATGGGAGTTAGAATTAAGCCTGAAGTTGAGTAATCCAGAATAATTTTAACTATACCTCCCTCAGAAATATCGCCACGGGGAGGGCATTTTGTTTATGATCCTATAATCGTTACTTAATAAGATTTCTAACCTTGGCTGAGTCAGTTCAATACTAAAAGTTTATAAAGAAACTTTTAATTCTGGAGACCTATCTGGGACCTTAGCTCAGCCTGGGAGAGCGCTACGCTGAAGAAATCCTCACTGGAATTCTGAAAGTGAGAGCAAATCTCTGACACGTAGAAGTCGCGGATTCAAATTCCGCAGGTCCCACTTTTTATATTGCGATTGTTGCTGAAAGTATTGTCGCTGCAATCAAGTTAAATGTTAACATGACTCCTAAGGCAACCAGCGCATACAATATGGTGCTTCGTATCAAGTTGCTGCCTAATGCATACCGTTCTCCCAAAGCATCAGAACCATTCTGGATACCATTGCCGAGAACCGTGAGTATATACGTGATCTGAACAACATAGATCCCCACTATTATCTGAAAATCAAATGTGGGTATCCCCTCGGTAAATATCTCACCGACGCTGCTTACATCAGCAAATCCAAGATCACCGCTGCTGACTTCCTGCATCTTCACCGTCAGTTCCCCGATTATGAACGTAACCATGGAAGTTATACCAACTACAATACCTGCTATGACCGGTGTCAGGAATTTTATCTGGGATGACATGGAAGAGATAATATCCGCAAGCAAATCTTGCAGCCTTTCATTGACCTTGTGCATCTCTTTGATATAGCGTGAAACATTCATAAGAGCGGTTGCTGCAATGTGCGGCCCTTTCTTGATGCTCTCAATCAGCACCTTCATGCTGCTTTCTATCAGGTTAGAAGGGAAGTAGAGCAAAGCACCGTACTTCTTGTCAAAAATAGCTTTATTGACGCCCATGCCCATCCTTCTGATGTTCGAATCCACTACCTCAAAGAAATTTCCTGATAAAGTGCCTTTCATCGATTCAGCGACTTTGCCGACTGCTGTTTCCACCGGAATCCCATCACCAAGCCTGTTGCCCAGCTGGAACAAGCCTGAGCTGAATTCGGTCTCAAGCTGCTTTGATTTCTCCCGTATCTTGATCACATTCTGAGATCGGAGCTTATAGTAAAGCCCTATGGAGACACCAAAAGCTAAAGTGACTGCAATGCTCAGCAAAGAAGCTCCTAATCCAAACGGCCCTTTTTCCAGTGACTCAGATATTTTCCTAAACCCTATCAGATCGAATTTATCACCAAATATGCGCATGTCAAATTCAGGATCCATTGCGTGCAGTATGAGGGGACTGGTCCCTATGAGAAGGAATAAAAGACCGATGGCTGCAGCAAATACTGCAGGATTCATCCGCACTTCCTTTCCGCCAACCGTAAAGAGCACATTCCTGTATTTCTGAAGCTCGGGATGGTCTTCTGATATGTCTGAGTCTCCATAGCCAGTAGGCCGGGTGCTCAAAATCCCCTTACCGAGGTAAAATACACCAAAAGGCAATGCAATGTTGTAGATTGCTGCAATATGGAACCATCTGACATCTTCCATGAAACTGACGACTAAGGGAAGGATAACCAGTCCAAGGATAGGGAGGATGATACCTAACATATGC
>DATDXC010000050.1:0-19562 GCA_035289425.1 Candidatus Nanoarchaeia archaeon | reverse complement strand
CTTGGGTTAGCAGCTTCAAACCTTAGACATTTTATCTAAGATAACTGACATTTCCCGGATGGAGCTACCCCTTTGTCAGTTCACCGCTAATTTAGATTAGGCTTGACTGGGGCTGCTAACCTATATTTTCTACAGAGCCGGGCAAATCTAAAGTTTATTAAACTTCAACTTCATTAGAAGTGATAAATAGGTTTATAAATATTATTACATTCCTAAAAAAGGTGAACAAAATGATGAAAAAAATAGTAACAAGCTTAATGTTGTTGAGTTTAATCTCCGTTATGTTGGTCGGAGCCGAAACAAGCGGACTATCTTCAACAAATAATGTTCAAGCAAATTCTGCAACGCAGAGTAATGTTTCTATGGGGGGTAATTCAACAACTCAAATTTGCCCGCAAGTTGCGGCTCCTGTATGTGAAGCAGGGAAGAAAATAGAGACTTATATTGGAGAAGATGGCTGTCAAAAGGTAAGATGTATTTCGGCAGTTACTTGTAATCCAGGACAAATTATCGGAGATCTTAACGGAGACGGACAAATTGTAGCGAGTGATTTAGTTTTATTGGAAAATATAGTTGCTGGTTTTTCTCCTGTTCCATCTAATATCTGCTGTGCAGATGTCAATCAAGATGGCAAGATAACTGTTTCAGACCAGGTAAAGTTGCCAAGGATTATTAGCGGCTTGGAGACTAGTCCTGGAAAATGCGAGAGTTTTTGCCAGGGAATAGAATATAACAATACTTGCTATGAGTCTTCTTTTACAGTTAATGAGGGCGATATTGTTTATACTCAGAAAGAAATGGTAGAAGTAACTAATGTTGTTGGAAGTGTTTGTGGAGTGGATGAAAATATAGAAACGTGTACTACTTTGATTTCTAGCGTTGACTTAATAATAGGCTATAGATGTACTGGCGAGGTCTGTCCGGCTTATGCTGGGAGGAAAGTTACCCTTTTGCAAAATGAGGAGGTAAAATTAGATTTTACCGGAATATTGCTAAAACTTAGCGGGACAAATGTAAATTCTGATCCTTCAACTGCTTCTTTTGAAATTAGTCTCCCCACTACTAACTGCCAAATAGGTTGCATTTGCGATGGAAAGACTGTTACCTGCCCTTCAGAAACAGAACCAACAATTATAACAGAGGTACAAACTTCAAAAACCAAAGTTATTTCAGGAACATCCTCATCAGATAGCAATAGTGAAATATCTTCATCTAAAATATCATTTTCAAAAGCAGAAAATAATCAAATTTTAATTCAAAGTGGAAATGTAGAAGTAGTTACGTCTGAAAAAGTGTCGGTTACAAACTCAAAACTTACAATGCAGACGTCTTCTGGTGCCAGCAAAGAGATTAAAGTAATGCCTAAAGAGGTTTCTGAAATCTTAGGAACAAGCTCTATTGAATCTACAGAATTAAAAGAAGAATCTGAGAAAGCTGTTTATTCTATAAGTGCCACTAAAAAAGCCAAGATAATCTCCGTATTTCCTGTAGACATGAAAATAGAAGCAAAAGTTAGTGCAGAAACAGGCGAAATAATCTCAATAAATAAACCATGGTGGAGTTTTCTAGCTAAAGAAGAATAAATTATTTGACACAACTTTAAATAATTCCTAATTATTTGCAATATTCTGTATGTGGTTGCCGATTTTTTCATAATTGAGCATTAAGTCCATAAAGATCAATCCATGCTTATTGCGGCCTTTGGCAAGCCGTTGGATATGTCCTTCCCTGAATTCCGCTACCATGCTTGAAAGCTTTTGATATGCATTGGCGATATCCTTCTTAGCTTTCTTTGAGCCCTGGAGTTTTTTGTTGCAATCACCCAGCATTGACATCACCACATGGCTCAGCTTTTGTATCTCGACAGATTCCAATTTTCCAAGCCCGACATTGTATTCTATACTTTGCTCTGCTGTTTGTGCGATATTGACCGCAAGATCGCCTATGCGTTCCATATCAGTGATTCCTTTAAGGAGAGAGGGCAGCATTATTGCTTCCCTGCTAGAGATCTCTTTTTCAGTGATCTTGACCAAGTACTCTGTTACTTCTTCATAGAGTTCATCAACCACATCTTCTGTCCTTGTAACATTTTTTACATCAATCCTGCTTTTGTTGAGAAATGCGTGAGTTGCCTGGGCAGTCATTTCAGTTACAAGGCTTAAAACTCTTACGATTTCTTTATGTACCGCTTCAACAGCAAGGGCTGGGCTATTCAGAAGATCTTTGTGGATATACTTCGGGCCTCTTTCCAAAGTTTCATCATGGCCAGGAATGAGCCGTTCTATAAGCTTGCCATATGCAGGAACAAACCAGATAAAAATAAGGGCATTGAAGATATGGACAAAGGAGTGGTAATTTGCAATCTGCCTGAGCAAATCGCCGGTTGAAGAAGTTACGAGCCAGGTAAATGCCGGGATGAGCGGTAAAGCAATCAAGGTTCCTATAACATTAAACAAAACATGGGAAAGGGCTGTTCGTTTGGCAGATAAAGTTCCTCCAATGCTCACGAGGACTGCGGTGCTTGTGGTACCGATATGTGCACCCAGGACAAGCGGCATGGCAGCAGAAAGATCCAAAAGTCCTGAACTGGCAAAAGCTAGTATCATTCCAGTGGTAACTGATGAACTTTGGAGTATAACTGTGGCTATGATGCCAACCAAAATTCCTAGTAACACATTTTCACCGAGATCAGTAAACGCTTTTTGGATTACGAGACTTTCTGACAAAGGTTGGACACCTGTTGCCATTAGGTTCAATCCAAAGAAGAGAATTCCAAATCCTAAAATAGCGACGCCCAGCTCATTTATTTTTTTATGCCTGCCTAAAAACAGCAAAGCAACTCCAAAAGCAATGATCGGAAGCGCATAGTCAGTTACCTTAAAAGCGATGAGCTGCGCTGTCATGGTTGTTCCTATGTTTGCACCGAACATGATGGGGATAGCCTGAATCAGGCTCATCAGACCGGCATTCACAAACCCGATCACCATGACCGATGTTGCAGTGGAACTTTGGATTATGGAAGTGATGAAAGTTCCTACACCAAGGCCCAGAACACGATTGTTTGTTAACCTGGAAAGAATTGTCTTCAATGAATGGCCTGCGGTCTTCTGAAGCCCTTCTCCCATCAGCTTCATGCCATAAATAAAAAGGCCAAGGCCTCCGAGAAGATTAAACACAAGCGCTAACACATCCATACACAAATTAACTGTTGATTAACTATTTAAATCTTATTGAGACCGAATATCATCCATATGCAGAATTCGTTTTTGAATCAACGCACTAGTACCTATATCAGTCCTATGACGCACTTTGCCTTTGACCGCAGAACAGGCTTTTTCAGCGATAGCTTCGGCCTTAGCAATAGTTTCTGCAACTCCCACAAATGCCATTGCCCGAGATCGGGTCATCAAGAGTTTGCCGTCCTTTTGGTACACAGATGCATAATATTTTTTTTCAGAAGTCTTTGAGATATCGATTTCCTGGTCTGGCTTTGGATTGGACGGGTATCCCTCAGGAACAACATACTTGCAGACCGTTGCGTTGTCGCTGAATTCTGGTTTAATCTTGTCCAGCGTCCCCTCAATTAGGGCAATACACACCTCAACAAAATCATTCAGCATTACGGGTAGGACATTCATGGCTTCAGGATCTCCGAAGCGGGCATTATATTCAATAAGCTTCACTCCACCCTTAGTTATGATGAATCCGCCGTACATGACGCCTTTGTAAAGCATACCGGTCTCTTTGTGGAGAGCATCTGCCATCTTAGTTGTTATGGCATGCGCTTCATCAAGATCTTTCTGTTTCATAAAAGGTAATAGCTTTCCAGTAGAATAGCTGCCCATGCCCCCAGTATTAGGCCCCTGGTCATCCTCAAATGCTCTCTTATGGTCCTGCACTGGCGGGAAATCCAATAGATGCTTTCCGTCACACAAGCTTTGCAGAGAAAATTCTTCGCCAATTAATTTCTCTTCCATCACGACCATGCCATCCTTCCTCATTAGCGTCAGCGCAATGGTGAGGCCTTCATCCTTCGTATCAAAATGATCCCCTTGCACCATGACTCCTTTGCCGCCAGTCAACCCATCTGGTTTGACCACAAATTGTTCAACTGAATCAATAAATTTCTGCACTGATTCCTTTGACCTGCAGACCTCAAATTTAGGCATGCCTGGAATCTGGTATTTTTTCATCAAAAGCCGGGTAAATGATTTAGATGTCTCAAGTCTTGCTAATGATTTTACCGGTCCCACTGCTTTTATACCAACTTTTGCCAGCATATCGACAACTCCCAAACCCAATGGATCTTCCGGACCGATAAAAGCAAAGTTGATATCATTTTCGAGTGCAAATGCCCGAATTCCCTCAAGATTGTCATAGCCGCCAACTACATATTTTTTCGAAACAGAAGCAATGCCCGGATTTGATGATTTCATGTATGCATACAGCTGCACCTTTTGCTTGGAACGAAGAAATGCCTCAGCCACTGCATGAGTTCTGGCATCATTGCCTATGATGAGAATGTTCATGGAATTTTGATATAGCAAATGCTATTTAAGGTTTTCGGGTAATAGGTTCAGTAGAAATCCTAAAGTTAGTGTCAGTCTGTGAGGTTCTCCCATTTAAGGTAAAACAGACAAAGATGGGATTTCTGGCTTACGGGAACTAAAAATAGAGGAAGTTCCAAAACCATTTAACCAAACGTCAAAACTTTATCAGATTCTTCAACCAATCTTAACAAATCGTTCATGCTCGAAATTTGACAAACTTTACTGCCTTCTTTTTCTCTTGATTTCAAGCAAGTTCCGCAAGCGAGAATGACGCCACTATTTTTTACGAATTTCTTAATGAAGTTTTCAAGCAGCGGAAATTTTTGATCTTTTACACTTTCAACCTCAACCCCTTTCCCAAGAAGAAATACCTTCACCGAATTATTTTTGCTAATAGCCTCATTTCCAAATCGAATACAATTCCAACAGGTTTCTGCATCGTTGGTGTTTAGAATTATGCCTATTTTCAAGGTTTTACCTCGCGTTATGAACCATCTCAATTACTTCCTTTTCGACTTGTTCGGCTTCCTTCCGGTCCACTTCTGGAAAGAATTGAGAAATCATAGTCGGTTTCATGCCAACAATTTTTATTTTTTCATTTTCCTCCAGAACATTGATTTTACAGGGCATGCAGAGAGAGATTAATCTATTTTTGTTGAGGAACTGGTTTGCATATTTACCTGAACAAATCTCGATTATTTTTAGGGGTTTTTGACTAAATCCTTTAGCAGCCAGTCTTTCCTTTACATCATAAATCTGGAATAATGCCCAGCCTTTTTGCTCAACAGCCTTCAAAACAGAAACAACAGCCTCATCAAAGCTTTTTTTCGTTTCAACGATGTATGCAAAATCATCAGTTTTCATTGCCATACCTCATTTCAATTCCTTCTTCATTTCCCCATACCGCTTTTTGGATATTTCCCCAGAAGCGTATCTTTTTTTAAGTATGATTGATGGATCTTCCTCTTTCTTGCCTGACTGGCCTGCATTGATGAGGGTAACAACCAGCCATAGTACCACTCCCCAGAAAAGCAGCATAAAGATGGATCCGAATCCCGTTCCAAAGCCCATCATGCCGTAGCCCCCCATTCCAAAACTGCCGAACAGGAAAAGCAATGCCGCTGCTGCAAGAACCCAGACCAAAACATTTTTGTTTTCTTCCATACGTATCACTCCCCCAATTCCTTTTTCATGCCTTCAAACTCTTTTTTTGTTATTTCTCCTTTGGCAAATCTCGTTTTCAAAATAGTGAGGGGCGTCTCTGATGCGGTTTTTATTCCAAATCTATGGATAATCCACACTATCAACAAAATGACTGCCGCAAAAAGCACTATCCAGAAAATGTTCCAATAGCCATAATTGCTATAATCGTAACTCGTTGGATAACCACCCATCATCCCTCTACCCATCATATTCATCATTCCCCCAGAACCCATCATGCCGTAGCCGATATACACATTATCATTGCAGTAAATCCGTTTTGCCATGTTGATATGCACTTGTCTTAAAGATGCAGATCCTTCCCCCCCCATCAGGGTATCCATAAGCTCGTGGCTTTCTCCAGGATGCATTTGTTCCATGTAATAATCTCCCATAGCCTCAAGCTGTTCCTCACTTAGCTCGTTGCAACTTATCTTGCTTTCCACAAGCTTCCTGCCTTCTTCAATTTCACTATCAGGGCTTTCTTGCGCCAAAACAGCAACAATACCCAACAAAAATAGCGCCAAAATCAAAATTGTCTTTTTCATGTTCTCACCGCATCCTCCCGCTTAATCTTTCGTGTAACACTTCCCGTATTAGATCAAAAGCCTTGATGATTTTTGGATTTGTAAGTCTGTAGCAGATGTTTTTTCCTTTTCTATCAGAAATAACAATCCCTTTGGATTTCATGATGGATAAATGCTGGGAAATATTAGCCTGGCTCGCTTTTGTTTTCTCGATAAGCTCTGTTACTGACATTTCTGTATCTCTGAGAAGATTCAATATCTCTAACCTGGTGGGGTTTGAGAACACCTTGCACAATTCAGCATGGATTTTGTATAATTCCTTCATAATAACATATTAGAATATTCTAATATTTAAATACTTTTCGGTTATAATAGCTAACTGCCAACTAAGAAATTGCGTTACATTTATATAAAATCATGTTTTAATTTATTGTATGAAGATAAGTTGTGTTATTCCAGCATTTAATGAAGAGTCAACAATTATCGACGTAATCAAAAATGTAAAGAAGGTTAAAGTAATAAATGAGATTATAGTTGTTGATGATGGTTCTACCGACAATACTTATAAAAATGCAAAATCAGAAGGAATTAGGGTAATTAAACACGCTCAAAATAAGGGAAAAGGAGCAGCTATCAAAACAGGGATAGCACATTCCCACGGCGATATTATTTTGTTTCTTGATGCGGATTTATACTCAATTTCGCCAAAAAAGGTTGCATCAATTCTTCAACCGCTTGAAAATGATGAAGCTGATTTTGTTAAAACATCTTTTACAAGAGCAAGAGGCAGAGTTACAGAGCTTGTAGTAAAACCATTGTTTAGTGTAATTTTTCCATTCATAAAATTTAACCAGCCACTAAGCGGACAATTTGCAATTAAAAGAGATTTGCTGAAGGAATTAAAAATTGACGATAAATGGGGCGTTGATATACAAATACTGCTTCAATTAGTGAAAAAAGGAGTGCGGATATTAGAAGTAGATATCGGAAAACTAAAGCATAAAAAGCAACCCATAGAAAATTTAATTATCATGTCCGAACAAGTTATTAAGACTATATTATCTGAACTTGGGATTATAGCTAATAAGCATAAACTGGTATTATTTGACTTTGATAAAACTCTCATACGAGAAAGCAGTATTGAGGTAGTCGCTAAAGAATTTGGATTTCAGAAAGAACTTCAAAAGTTGAGGGCAGATTATGAAAATGGAAAAATCAAAGATTATAATATGACATTAGAACTTGCAAGTCTTATTAAAGGCAGAACCGAAACGGATTTTGACAAGATATTTAAGAGGATAAATCTAAGAAGAACAGCAAAAGCGGTTATTGACAGACTTAAAAAGAGACAATATAACGTAGGTATTATTTCTGTTGCTTTCTCTCCAATAATCCATTATTTTGCTGATAAAATAGGAGTAGACAGAAACAATGTTATATGCCCTATTCTCGTAACTGATAAACACGGAAGATATACTGGAGAAGTTATTGCAAAAACAAGACATAATTCAAAATGCTGCGATAAGATTATCTGCAAAGCTGATGCAGCTAAAGAGCTTATGAAAAGGTTAAAAGTTAAACCTGAAGAAAGTGTAGCTGTTGGAGACGGAAAATCAGACGAATGTCTATTTCGTGCCTGCGGGCTTTCTTTAGCTTATAAACCTCTTACTTCTATTGGAGATGTTAATATTTTAAATTTGGCAGAAGTCCTAATATACGCTGAATAAAATAATGAACTCTCTGTACGACTACGACAAAACACCTGCCTTATTTCTTCGGGTTAAACACGACGCCACTAAAAATCAGTGCTGTTTTCCCATTGCTGACATAATTCCCCAGAGCAATAGATACAAGCCTATCAATGCCCAAGGTGTAAGCCATCCAGGTGCTCCTTTCCAGAAACTGGCTATCAATAAAAGCAACCCAAAGATGATATTTACATAACCGCATTTCTTACATACCCACATACCGCATGTTTTTGAATCCATTTGATTCACCTCGCATACATCATCAATATCTGTACTCTTAAATATTTGCTTTTTCATCTATAGAAGATTTCTAATAATATATTCTATAAAATATATATCACAATAAACAAAATATTTATAAAGTCTGCCCTTTTAAATTTTATAAGGGGGTGAACGATGGACGAAGTCCATGATGAATGCGGCATTGCTGCTGTATCTATTCGCAAAAACAAGGAAAATACAGCCTTATTTTATCTCTACAGGCTTCTACTCAACCTTCAGAACAGGGGTCAATTATCAGCAGGCATAACTACGTATAATAAGAATAACCCCGAGCTTATCAATACCTATCGGGAAATTGGTACAGTCAATGAAGTTTTCAGAACTTCAGACCTTCAAAAAAGCTTGTACATCTTCAAGAAGTACGCTGGCTCCAAGGGCATCGGCCATGTTCGGTATGCCACATGCGGAGCTGATGACAAGAGCTATGCTCAACCATTTGAAAGAAAGCATGGGAGGATGTGGAAATGGTTCAGTTTCTGCTTTAACGGCAACCTCACCAACATACGAAGTCTCCAAAGGATCCTAACAGAAAAGACTGAATATCATTTTGTCCTCAATAACGATACTGAGATAATAATGCACTATCTTGCAAGAGAATTAAAAGGCAACAAGAAACCAAACATAGCCCATGTCTTCCACAATCTTGCAAAAAAGTTCGATGGGGCATACAACATTGCATTCATAAATGCCTATGGGGATATAGCAGTCTGCAGGGATCCATTAGGCATTAGGCCTTTATCATATGGGATGAAGGATGGCAGTCTATTTGTAGCATCAGAAACCAATGCATTGAGCAATATCGGTGTCCACAACTACAAATCATTGCAGCCAGGGCAGATGATAACCGCTGAGAACGGTCATGTGAAAATAAAGACGTATTTGAAATCGAGGAGAAAGGCTCATTGTATGTTTGAATGGGTATATTTTGCAAATGTCGGCTCAGTGATAGATGGTCGTTCAGTGTATCTCACCAGATCCAGGCTTGGTAGGGAGCTGGCAAAGTTGGAGACTGAACAAATTACTAAAGACCACATTGTAGTGCCTGTTCCTGATACGGCAAAGGCTGCCGGAGATGCGTATGCCTATGAATTAGGCATCCCTTCTGTCGAAGGCCTGATTAGGAATAGGTTTGTCGGTAGGACATTTATCCAGGGAGATTCACGCCAGGACCGGGTTCAGAACAAGTATACTGCCCTCAAAGAGATCCTAAAAGGAAAAAAAGTCCTTCTTGTTGATGATAGCATTGTCAGGGGCTCAACCTGCAAGCAAATTGTGAGGTATATCAAGGAGGTTGGCGGCGCAAAGGAAGTCCACGTAAGAGTAACCTGTCCACCTATAAAGTCTCCCTGCTTCTATGGAATCGATATGTCTACTGTGGGAGAGCTGCTCCTTCCGCAATATGAGAAACGGCTGAATCCTGACTTCACTGATAAAAAAGTATTAGACAGGATAGCAAAAGATATGGGTGCTGACTCGATCATCTACAATTCCATAGAAGGCCTGATCCGTTCCATCGGAATTCCAAAAAAGGATTTATGCCTGGGATGCCTTACCGGGAGGTATCCAACTGAAAACGGGATCAGAGTCTACCGCAAAGCCCTGAGGCGATTCAAGCAGGGAAAAGAAGGGCAAAGGACTTACGAATAATAAACTTTATAAATCATATCTCAAATTGAAGGTGCTACATGGCTAAGAAATCTAAAGAACAACCTGAAGCTGCTCCATTGCCAGAACCGACGCTGCCGCAGAAATTGCCCGAAGCCAAGGATCTTCCGCCTGAAACCCAGGCCAAACTTAAACAGATAAAAGCAAAACTGGAGAAATTCCAGAAAAAAGTTCTTGAAAAATTTGACAAGTATATCAGCGGCATAGCGCTTTTGCCGCCTCCAAAGCCCAGGGAAGGAGAGAATATAAACAAGGACGAGATCTCAATCCTGATTCTGGTTGATGATTCTGACAGCAAGCGGATGACTAAGTTGGAGCTCCGCAACAAGCTTTTTGCCATAGTGGACAGTATTGCCCTCGAGATTGATAAGAACATCAAGCCAGAAGTTGTCTTATTGTCTGAATTGTGGCAGTCATGTTATGACGGGAAATACGAGCTTCTCAGCCTTATTGCGATGGGCGCGCCGGTATATGAGCAGGGAATGCTTTCTGCTATCAAGATTTCTGAGATGCACAAGAGCATGGTGCTCAAGAAATTTGAGCGATATATAGTAAGCTATGTCCTTGCAGGCAGTTTGGTGCAGGGCAAGGCTACCAAGACGTCTGATATAGATGTATGGGTTGTCATTGATGATACTGACGTCAAGCGGATGACTAGGGCTGAACTCAAGGACAAGTTACGAGCTATCATCATCGGTATGGGTATTGAGGCCGGTGAATTGACTGGCATCAAAAACAAGATAAATATCCAGGTGTACATCCTCACTGACTTCTGGGACAGCCTGAAGGAAGCTAACCCAGTTATATTTACATTACTGAGGGACGGGGTCCCCTTCTATGATAGGGGCATTTTCATGCCATGGAAACAGCTGCTGCGCATGGGCAAGATAAAACCGTCGGCTGAAGCGATTGACATGTTCATGGCTTCCGGTGAGCAGATGATAAAACGGGTCAAAACAGAACTGAAGAACATCGGAATGGAGGATATCTATTACGCCATTCTGACGCCATCGCAGGCTGCATTGATGTTGTATGGTGTTCCGCCTCCATCTCCGCGAGAAACTGGAGAGCAGATGAGAGATATTTTTGTCAGGAAAGAGAAGCTGCTGGAAGAAAAATATATTGCAATCCTTGAAAACAATGTCAAGATCCGGAAAGAGATAGAGCATGGGACCAAGAAAGGTCTTACCGGAAAGGAAGTGGACGACCTGCTGCAGGATGCAGAAGACTATCTCAAACGCATCAATAGGCTATTCACACAGATAGAAAAGATGCGGGAAGAGCAGGACATGGTCAGCATCTATGATACTATTGTCACCATAATCAGGGATGTCCTTAAGATGGAAGGCATTGAGAAGGTCGAAGATGAGGAGGTTGTCCAGATATTTGAGAATGAGCTTATAAGCCAGGGCAAGATCCCCGCAAAATTCCTCAGGATCCTCAATGAGATCATCAAAGCGAAAAAAGATTATATGGAAAAGAACCTATCAAAACAGGAAGTTGAGAAAGTCAAAAAATCTTCTAGGGAGCTGATTAAATTCCTTGTTGAATATATGCAGCGCAAAAGAGGCAGGGAACTTGAGCGGGCAAAAATCAGGGTCAAGCATGGAAACAGATACGGCGAAGTCATGCTTCTGGGGGATAAGGCATTTATCATCCATGACATCGACAATGAATTGAAGGAAATCAGCAAAGCTACCCTCACGAAAGAAGGCGGCCTTTCAGTGATAGAGAAAGCATCCCTAGAAGAGCTTGAGAAGCATCTGGCAAGCGTCGAGATTCCCCCCAAAGTCTTCATCAAGGAAAAGATTTTTGAGGATCTGAAGCGCATATTTGGCAAGGATGTTGAAGTATTGGTAAATTACTAATTTTTTTCAGTAATCTATAGTTTCCAAAACAGCTATGTTTAAATACATAGGAATGCTACCCATTTTGAGATGAAAACAGGAATCATAACGGCGGATGCAATGACCGCAAGGCCGGTATATCTTTCTTCAGATGAATCTGTCCGCAGATGCGCTCAAGAGATGGAACGCAATCATGTGGGTGCAATTGTTATCAAGGACGGAGATGAGATTAAGGGCCTTCTGACTGAACAGGACATTGTAAGGAAGGCTGTTGCGAAAGGCATGAATCCTCTTGAAAAGAAAGTGAGTGAAATCATGGAAAAGAATCTGGTTACCGTTTCTCCAGAGACCGATATATTTGATGCATTGATGAAGATGAGAGATCTTAACATCCGCCATCTGCCGGTAGTTGATGGGAAAAAGCTCATGGGCCTTCTCACTTTAAAAGATATCCTGAAGATTGAGCCGCAATTATTTGAGCTGTTGGTTGAAAAATTTGAGCTGAGAGAAGAGGACCGAAAACCGCTGCAGACTGAGAATGAGGGAATATGTCAGACCTGCGGTGAATATTCTGAACTTCTAAAATCAAAAGGCGGTGTTCTGATTTGCGCATCCTGCGCGAAAGAATAACCACAATCTTTATAAACAACAATTTCTAAAGTTTGCATATGGTTGAGACTGCGGAATGGCGGGATGTAGTTGAGCCAAAGACGTTTGTCCGATACAAGGGAGTATGGGACATGCAGGATCTGTATGAATCGATGGTCAACTGGTTTCGACTCAGGAAATTCAAGTTCAGAGAGCATATTTACAAGCACAAGCACCCCAGCCCCTTCGGTGTGGAACGCCAATATGTCTGGGAAGCCTGGCAGAATGAGACTGATTATATCCAGACAAGATACCACATCTATATCCATACCTATGATGCCCGGGACATAGAAGTCATCATGCCCGATGGCATGAAACGTATTTTCACCAAAGGACGTATTTGGATAGAGGTAAAAGTCTATATGAAAACTGACTACGAAGGCCGATGGGAAGAGAAAAGATTTTACCTTCATCTCAAGGATTTCTACAATAAATATGTCATACGGAAAAACTTCACTGAGGGATGGGCTCCCAAAAACAGATATGAGATGTACAATTTTGTCGCTATGGTCAAGAATAGGCTAAAGATGCAGGCAGATGAGTACGAACATGTCAACTTTGTAGGGGTCCACAAGAGATACTAACATGGGAGACGTAAGGATAATTGTCGATCATCTGAAGCTGGAGTACAGCGGCGTCTTCAACACCAAAGACATGTTCAAGCTTATTGGCACATGGTTCAATGACCGCTTCATCCAGAAGAGGGAATCAAAGAATTTTGAGCAGAATCTTGCTGATGGCAAATACATCGAATATGAGATCCAATATTGGAAAAAGATTACTGACTACCATCGGTTCATCTACAAGCTGCGATTGCTCATGTTCGGCCTGAAGAAGGTTGAGATTGTTGAAAATGACAAGAAAATCAGTGTTGACCAGGGAAGAGCGCTTTTCTACCTAGATGGATATATCGAATTTGATTATGAGCATCGATGGGAAGTTGCCCCTATGCTCCAGTTTTTCCGTGTGCTCTATGATAAATTCCTCTATAAGTTCTACACCGAACGGTTTGAGCAGCGTTTGACATATGACATGCACCAGCTCTATGACACTTTAGAGCGGTTCTTCAACATGTACAGGCATTATAGGCCGGTTACGAAGGTACCTCACTTCGCTCATTAACATGGCAGAGAAGAAAATTTGCGTATCGGAACTGCGGATCCAGTACAATGGTCCCATCGATGTAGTTGACTTTTTCCGTGCAGTGGAAGACTGGATAATGAAGAAACATATGCACAAGGAAATCAAGAAAAAATCAGAGCAGGTGACTCCCAGCAGCAGACGCGTTGAATGGTTTATTGAGATATGGGAAGATCTCGCTGATTACGCCAAAGAGGTTGTGAGGCTGCAGGCGCTTTTCAAGGATGTAAAGGATGCTGATATCAACAAGGATGGGAAAGTGCAGCACACCCAGGTGGCTGATATGCTGATAATCATCGATGGTATCCTGGAGACTGATCTGGAAGCCCAATGGTTCCAGAAACCTACTTTCTTCTTTATGAGAGCAATCTATGACAAGTATATTAATAAATTCTATACGCATCGCTTTGAAGGCAGGCTCACCGCAGATACCTATCAGTTCTACAATTACCTTATGGATTACCTCCACAAGCCGCAGCGTTTGGCGCATACACCATAATCGGTGATATTGAAAAGTTCTGTGTTGCCATCCTAGCGAAGTGCCTCAGTTTTCAATGACGTCCCGTAATCCAAAACTTTTTAAACAAAACTGAATCTGCATACTGCATTCCGCGAGGGTAGCGAAGTCTGGTTAAACGCGCAGGACTTAAGTCATGATAAGAAATCCTGTCTCTTAGTGAGTGCAAGGGTTCAAATCCCTTCCCTCGCATTATGGCAACACTCAAGCAGCTTGAAGCTGAAATCAAAAAAATTAAAGAGAGAAACACTAAGGTAGAATCCGACAAAGCCTGGGAAACCAGCTGGACAAGAAGGATTTGCATATTTATCCTCACCTATCTGGTCATTGTTCTGTTCTTCTTCTATGCAGGCATTCCTAAACCGTTCATGAATTCCATTGTGCCTGCCCTGGCCTTTTTGCTTTCAACTTTAACTCTGCCTTATGTAAAGAAGTTGTGGATTAAAAACAATCAGTAACGTTTATAAAGAAAATAATAAATCGCTAACCTCACGCTCCTGTAGCATAGTAGCTATTGCGCGTCCTTGGTAACTTCAAGCTGGCTTGAAGGGTTCGAACAAGCCCAGCGAAGTTCGAAGAGGACGAGGTCGCGGTTGCAAATACCGCCAGGGGCTTTTTTAATTCTTTACCGGTTGCTGGGGTGACCACAGAGTAACAAGTTTTATAAATGGAGACACCATATAGTGCAGTATGTTCATAGAGAAAAGAAAGATTGGGAGATTAATCAAGTATTATTTGGTCTATTCATACAGGGATAAATCTAAAGTAAAGAAAATAAGAAGGTATCTTGGTTCAAATATAACCAAAACAGAGATTGAGAATGCAAAGAAAAAAGCTGAAGGTAATATAAAAAAGGAATTAGGAGTATTGAATACGGAAATATTCAATTTCTTTTTGACAAAGAACCAGATAACTAAACTTAATAAATATGATATACAAATCCATCATTTTCAAAGTGGAGAATGGAAACGATTTAAAGAGTATTTTACCTATAACACAAATGCCATTGAAGGCTCTAGTGTCGAGTTGGATGAAGTTCCTCACATTCTAAAGAAAAAACCCATAGACTCTGAAGAGACCGAAACAAAAGGTGTTGCAAAAGCAGTTGACTTCATCAGAAACACAAACGAACAGTTCTCATTGGAATTGATCAGGAATCTGCATAAAGTATGCTTTGAAGGGTCGAAAGATTTTGCAGGCCACTTCAGAACAGTAGACGTTGTGATAAGAAACTCAAACGGAGACATAATTCATAGCGGAGTTCCTGTTTCTGGGTTGAAGGCAGCCTTGGACGAATTAGTGAGATGGTATACTCAGAATAAAAATAAATTCAGACCTCTTGCCTTAGCCGCCATTGTGCACAATCAATTTGAAGACATACACCCCTTCACGGATGGAAATGGCCGTGTAGGCAGGTTGTTATTAAATTACATATTGATTAAAAAGGGGTATCCCCCCATCAACATACTGTTAAAAAACCGGTCAGAATATTACGCAGCTCTGCAGGCATACCAAAAAAGCAATAATATAAGGCAAATGATACAATTCCTGATAAAACAATATAAAAAGACGCTCAGACAGGTGACCACGGATAGTAAAAAGTGATTCAAAGTGGTCACCTAAACCACCAATAATCAACTCACAAGCAAACAGATGTTGCAAATACCGCCAGGGGATTTATTTTTCTCAATAAAAATAAAGTGTCTATAATCAACAATAGGCGAACAAATCCAGAAAGATTATCTTATTGAATAAAATAAAAAAATAAAAAAAACGACTTATCGTCGTCCTCTCTTCATCTTTGCTTCTGCTACATTGCCTTTCTTGTCGAGATAGTAGAGATAGCCGGTCTTTCGCTTGATGCCTGCTTTGGCAACAACTTCAACCTTCTTATGGTATGGCTTCCCTGCTCTCTTCATATTGACACGAGCGACATTACCTTGCTTGTTAATGTAGTAGAGCCACCCTGCCTCTCTCTTCACACCTGCTTTTGCAATTACTGTTCCCATTTTTTCACCTCAAAGTTTTTTTTGGGACGAGAAAATCCCCACTTTAATGATTCCTACGAGGAGGTTATTTATATGCTTATCGGTTATGAACACTATATATCGTCAGGAAAAGGGTTGAATTAAGTGCCACTTCGGGGATTTTCCGTCACCATACATACTACCCGGGAGAAACAATAGTTTTATAAAATACGAAATAATTCAAAAAATAAGAGGGCTTGTGGTCTAGTGGCTATGATACCACCTCGACAAAGGCCATTGCTTTCGAAGCGGTGGTGGTCCCCGGTTCGAATCCGGGCAGGCCCATTAAAAGAGGGAGCATGATGGAAAAAGGATTGAAATGGTTTTTTCTGATATTGTTCGTAGTTATGATAGTATTCGTGCTCATGATACTAAAGCCATTCATAGCTACATTGATAACGAGCCTTATCCTATCGTACCTCTTTTATCCCGTCTATAAAAAAATCAACCAAAAATTAAACAAGAAAAGCCTGTCTGCGTTTATAACAATCCTCCTTGTAGTGATGGTTATTGCAGTGCCGATTATTCTCGCTACCCCAACCTTGATCAGGGAAGTGCATGCAAACTATGTGTTTATCAAGCAAAATACAGTACTCCCAGAGCAGTGCACAGACAACTCAACAGTGTGTTTCCTCTCACAGCGCGTGGCTGATTTTTTAGCTCAGCCGCAGGTCAAACTGTACCTAGAATCGACTACAAAGTCGGTAAGCAATTACATGGCCAATGGGCTCTCGCAATTCCTCCGCTCATTGCCAACCCTCCTGGTGAATCTATTTGTGCTGTTCTTTGTCATGTTTTATTTTTTCAGGGATGCACCTAACCTATTCAGGCGCATCGAAGCGGTAATCCCGCTTCCCCGCAGCCACTATAGGATGATTGTCAAACGCTTTGACGAAACCATTTTCTCAGTACTGTTTGGATATATTCTCATTGGTCTCCTAGAAGGGGTTTTATCTACTATCATATTTGTGATATTGGGTGTCAAAGCGCCCATCTTGCTCGGACTCCTGGTAGCGCTGTTTGCGATACTTCCGGTCATAGGTGCTCCTTTCATTTGGATACCATTATCCGCGGTCTTCCTCATAGAAGGCTGGTCTTCTGGAGACTCACTACCTATCATTAAGGCAGTTGTCCTTATAATCTTCGGAATATGTGTCTTGATGCCAATAGACACTATTCTCACACCTAAAATAATAAGTAACAAATCAAAAGTGCATCCAGTGCTTATATTGCTCGGGCTGCTTGGCGGAATTCAGCTGTTTGGATTCATCGGTATCCTGATAGGTCCAGTCACCTTGGCAGTGTTCATGACCTTCCTGGACATTTTTCAAAAGGAAAAGAGGTATCTGTTGAGATGAAGCTAAAAATCAGGGATATGGACCTCACAACCGGAGATTCATTAGTTGCCATCATGCATAAAGATGATGCCAGCATGCTCGATCTCCACCCATTAGACAGGGTAAAGATAAAGAAGGGAAGAAAACTTGCAACCGTAATCATTGATATCGGGGCATCGAGCAAATCGATTAAGCGGGGCATTGTAGGCGTTTTTGATGAGGTAGTAGAAGAACTCAATCTAAAGGATGGTGAATGGGTAGAGGTCATACCTGCCAGAAAACCGTTATCATTAGAATATATCAAAAAGAAATTAGAAGGGCATAAACTGATAAAAGAGGAGATTGACCAGATTGTGTGGGATATTGTGCATAATAAGCTGTCAAGCATTGAACTGACTTATTTTGTTTCAGCATGCTATGCAAACGAGCTCGATGTGGAAGAGACCATGCTGCTCACTAAGGCAATGACTGACCACGGGCAAAAGCTTAAGCTGAACAAGTATCCTGTCCTTGACAAGCATTGCATTGGAGGTGTAGCAGGCAACCGGACAACACCCATTGTAGTATCTATTGTTGCTGCTGCGGGGTTTGCGATACCCAAAACAAGTTCCAGAAGCATCACCAGTCCAGCAGGGACTGCAGATACCATGGAAGTCCTTACCCCGGTTTCATTGAGTCTCAAAAAGATGAAACAAGTTGTTGAAAAGACAAACGGCTGTTTTGTATGGGGTGGTGCTCTGGACCTGGCACCTGCGGATGATAAAATAATTAGGGTTGAACGGCCGCTAAGCATTGATGCTAAGTCCCAGCTTTTGGCTTCAGTTATGGCCAAGAAAGCATCAGTATCAGCCACACACCTTCTCATTGATATTCCCTGTGGAAAAGGATCAAAGATTGAATCCACAAAAAAAGCCAAGGATTTGAAAAAGGATTTTGAGGGATTATCTAAGAAGTTAGGCATCAAGGTGAGGGTAGTCCTCACTGATGGAACTCAACCTATCGGAAATGGTATAGGTCCGGCGCTTGAAGCGAGGGACATACTCTATGTCCTAACAAATGATAGTAAAGCGCCAAAAGACCTTCGCTCAAAGTCTGTAAAACTTGCTGGACTGATGCTTTCTTTGGCAGGTAAAAAGAACGGCACAAAGGCAGCCTTAAAACTGCTCTCATCAGGAGCAGCCCACAGAAAATTTTTGGAGATCATCAAAGCCCAAGGTGGAAGCGAGATGCAGCCAGACATGATTGCAACAGGAAGCTTGACTCATGATATTAAAACAGGCAGTTCTGGCATTATCAAGTCAGTATCCAATGAGGTTATCAGCAAAATTGCCCGTATCGCCGGTGCTCCTGAAAACAAGAAAGCAGGCGTGTATCTGTACAAACACGTTGGAGATAAAGTTAAAAAAGGTGAATTGGTATACACTATTTACTCAGATGCGTCTCTTAAGATGCAGCAGGCAGTGGCTATCACTAAAAAAATGTGTGGCGTTCTGATACAGTGAAAGGCATTTGGTTTAAGCGAAAGGTATATGGTTGGGGATGGACCCCTGCACCTGGCAGGGCTGGATCATTGTAGCACTCTGTCTCCTTATGGTAATCGGAGCATCATACTATCACAAAGAGCAGTTGGAAAGAGGTGATTCCACCAGTTTCATCATCTTTGTTCTCATGGCTGTGATGACAATTATATTGATAGCATACCTGAAAGGAGAAAAACCTCGGTGGCAGTGGGGAACTGATGCTAAGAAATGAAGACGCCGACGCCCAGATTTGAACTGGGATAACCCGAAGGTAACGAGCTGATTTTGATGAAATCAAGATCTGCTGAAAATCTTCGATTTTCATCACTCAAGGCTCGCGCAGTACCAGGTTGTGCCACGTCGGCATGATCCTATGAAATCCCAGAATTCTTTATAAACTTTATTATATGAACGGCTCTGTAGAAAATGTCGAAAGAAATAAATAACCCTCTGCCTCTTGAAGAGGCATGAGGGGGTGGTGGAGTCAACCCACCACCATGAAAAAGAAAGAACGTTTAGATACAAAAATTATTCGGTTATTCAAACAGGCAGGA
>DATDXC010000049.1:0-6084 GCA_035289425.1 Candidatus Nanoarchaeia archaeon | reverse complement strand
TCCTGCCTGTTTGAATAACCGAATAATTTTTGTATCTAAACGTTCTTTCTTTTTCATGGTGGTGGGTTGACTCCACCACCCCCTCATGCCTCTTCAAGAGGCAGAGGGTTATTTATTTCTTTCGACATTTTCTACAGAGCCTATGCCTTGATATGATTAAGAACGCGTGATACATAATCTTTATAAAGTCCATTTGGAAATCAATATATGGAGGTGTCCATATGAATGTATGCGACAAATGCAATAAGGTAGTAGCTATTTTGCTGTTATTGCTTGGTTTTGCTTTTTTGTTGGTTGACCTTAATGTGTGGAATTTCTGGGGTGTCAGTTGGTACACCGCTCTTTTGCTTTTGGCAGGTATAGCAGCCACTGCATCAGGAACATGCCCAGATTGCCAGAAAATAGCAAAAAGAAAGTAGAGTCTAATTCTAATTTTTTATCTTTTTTTTTCATTCAAAAAGATATATTTCACCTAGAGAAATGGGCTATGTCTAAAGCTTATCAATCTTCGCTGCCAATATAAAGTCATTCTCGTGCAGCCCGTTGATTTTGTGGGTGTAAATCGTAATTTTTGCCTTTCCCCAGGTAAACTCGATGTTCGGATGGTGTTGTTCTTGCTCAGCCAGCGCACCCACCTTGTTGACAAATTCCAATGCTTTCTTAAAGTCAGGAAATTTGAATTCTTTCTCTAAATGATGCTCCTCTATAACAGACCAGGTCAGGACTTTTGCTTTCAGTTTCTGTAGTTCGGCACCTTTCAACGGAGGAATCCCCCCTCTGCATGGTATACATCTTTTTTCCGTTAATTCCATGTGATTTTATGGGCTTTATATCTATAAAAAAGTGATGTTTTATTCAACCTATTAGAGATAAAGTTATTAAATAACACATATCATAGTCACAATATGGAATTGATCTTACTTTATTTCCTGTTTAATTTGAAACAGGATAAGTTTGGTGTTTTCAATGGCTGAAGCCTCAGTTTTAGCAGCATTTATTGGGGGTTTGGTATCCTTCCTAAGCCCCTGTGTACTACCCCTTATCCCAGGTTTCCTGGCTTATCTATCAGGAACAAGCCTTGGAGACACATCTACCATATCTCGCATGAAGATGTTCCTTAACAGCATCTTCTTTGTCCTGGGTTTCTCTTTAGTATTTGCATTGTTAGGTGTCTTGCTGAATACTATCCTTCAGTCTTCATCTTACGCAGTCCAAACATGGCTTGGCAGATTAGGTGGATTGATCATAATCATCTTTGGACTCTATTTGATAGGTCTCATAAAGATCCCATTCCTGCAAAGAGAACATAAGCTGAAAGTAAGAAAATTCAGCATAACGTATGTAACATCCTTTGTTTTTGGCGCTGCATTTGCAGTTGGTTGGTCTCCTTGCGTGGGAGCAGTCTTAGGCTCTGTATTGGCATTGGCGATAAGCCAGCCAGCATTGAGCTTTTGGCTTCTTCTTACCTATTCCATAGGTTTGGGCATACCTTTCCTTTTAGTGGGCTTCTTCTCAACAGAAGCTTTGAATCTGATAAAAAAATCAGAGAAAGTGTTGAAATACTTCAACATCATAGTTGGTATCTTACTGATAATCCTGGGAATATTGGTATTCACCAACAATCTTAATTTGGTTGCAAACTTTGGAGCATTGAACTGGTTCCTTTTACGATGAAATCAAAGACCATTGCGTTGATCATTGCAGGCCTCTTAATAGCGGGTGCCATACTGTATCTGGAAGGCCTGAAAGCAGCTCCGGGTAAATCTCAGGAATCAGATGCAGTAAAACCGACACAACAGCTTTCTGCAGCAAACATCTCTCCTGAGGATGCTGCACGGATAATACAGAAAGAAGGACGCTATAAAAAGTCTATTGAACTTGTAGGTATAGATGGTTACCTAAATGTTGATAACATAACTATTAACGGGCTAATCGGTAAGAAAGTCATTTTGATAGATTTCTGGACTTACAGTTGCATCAATTGTCAAAGAACGCTGCCTTACATAACTGCATGGTATGATAAGTATAAAGATACAGGTCTTGAGATTATCGGCATCCATGCTCCAGAATTTGAGTTTGAGAAGAAACGGGAAAATGTCCAGGCAGCAATCGACAAATGGGGTATTGGGTATCCAGTTGTCCAGGACAATGACCACGAAACCTGGAGAGCCTACCAGAACAGGTACTGGCCAAGGAAATATCTTATTGATATTGATGGCTTCATCGTGTATGACCATATCGGCGAAGGTGCCTATGCCGAAACTGAGAAGATAATACAAGAATTGTTGAATGAAAGAAATGAAGTTTTGGGCATGAAGGAAGACGTTGCTTCTGATGTAGTAGACATAGAAAGCAGCCGTGCAGGCTTTTTCAATACCCCTGAATTGTATCTGGGCTATGCATTTTCAAGAGGCCAGCTGGGAAATACAGAAGGATGGAATCCAGAGCAGGTTGGGTCTTATGTCCTCCCTTCAACCATGGTCAAGGACCTATTTTACTTAGAAGGCGATTGGTACAACCACGAAGACAGCATGGAATCAGTCTCTGATGGAAAGATAGTGCTCGATTACATCGCCAAGGATGTCTATATTGTTGCAGGTGCTGAAAACACAGTTACCATAACAATCAAGATAGATGGTATTGAAACACAGAAAATTAACATCTCTGCTGAGACATTATATACACTTGCATCCCTGCCAGAAGCAAAACAACATAACTTAGAGATAGCTGCTCCTCCTGGTTTTAGGATTTACACATTTACGTTTGGGTAAAAAGCTTTTTATTAGGGTCTGCATTCCCATCTGTATGGGCATAATCTCAGACTTTCGCAATAGGCAGAAAGCAAGATCGGTCATCGGTCAGATAGTGGAAGCTAACACTGGCGAGGATTGTGACTTTTTGGCATCCCGGATAACAGAAGAGATGGGGGCTATAGGCGTCCCAGTTAGACGAAGATCAGTCATCACAGACCCCCCATGCAGGGAATTGGGTCATGTTAATCTAAAAAATCAATACGAACATGTGGTTGTTGAGGTTGGGGGCAGAATTTTTGACCCAGGCTATACCGAAAGAGCATTGAAACCTGACCGATATCTAGAAGCAGCTTACAGGCCGCAGCCTGGAGTGAAAGTCGTTTGGTCAGATTAACTAAATCTACAAAATCTTTATATATGAAACCAAGATTCAGTTCTTGATGAACAAGCAGGCAATTCAGGCCGGGTATTTGTCAAATCATTAAAAGGTGGTGCAAAAATGACTGGAATCAATCTGGAAGGGAAGAAAGCTATTGTATTTGGTGTCGCTAATGATCAGAGTATTGCATGGCACATCGCCAAGACCCTTAACGATAATGGAGTAAGGATAGCCTTAGGCTACCAGGAAAGGGTAGAGCCATTGCTGAAGCCATTGCTTCCGCAGCTCAATAATCCATTGGCAATTAAGTGTGATGTTGTTGATGATAACCAGATAACTGAATTCTTTGGTCAGGTTGCCAAAGAATTTGGAAAAGTTGATATCTTAGTTCATAGCATTGCCTTTGCCAAGAAAGACCATCTGGAAGGTAAGTATTATGATGTTGACAGGCGAGGCTACCAGATAGCCCAGGAAGTGAGTGCCTATTCGCTGACTGAACTTGCGCGAAGATCAACCATGCTTCTCAGGGAGGGCGGCAGCATCATCACCATGACCTATCATGGCTCTACCAAGGTGTTGCCGAACTACAACATGATGGGCATTGCAAAAGCTGCGCTGGAAGCATCTGTTAGGTATCTAGCTAATGACTTCGGTCCCAGAGGAATACGGGTCAATGCCATTTCTGCAGGCCCCATCAAGACTTTAGCTGCTTCAGGCGTTGCAGGCTTCGACAAAATACTTGATGTCATGAAAGAGAAAGCTCCGTTGCGAAGAAATATCGATGCTGATGATGTCGCTAACCTTGCTTTGTTCCTAAGCTCGGATTTATCCAAGAACATCACCGGGCAGGTCATCTATGTCGATGCTGGATATAGTATAATGGGGTTTTAGGGCTTTCCAACCCCAGGATATTGTTGGAATTACTTAAAGAAAGATATCTCCTAAGTATTCTTGGATTAGAATATGAAACTCCCTCTTACGGGTCAGTGTTTCAAGTCCAAGTTACAGCAATATTTATATAACTATACAAGACCCCATTCTCATGATAAGTATTCCTAATGGATATATGCGTCAATTAGAAATCGTGGTTGCTCCCAATAAAGGTCTTGCTTTACCGTTAATGGAAGGTGATCTTATACGAATTGTTGACATTGAGGGTCAACAGGTTACAGACCTTGTCGCATTTAACTCAGGAGATATGACTGAAAGACTAAGTGGACCACAAACGACAAAATTAAATGCACGATTAAATTTAATACCTCCCAATATTCTATACTCGGATAGATGCAATCCATTACTAAAGATTACTTATATGTCAAATCCACAGGTACACTGTAATTTTGTCTATTCCCCCTGCGGTCCACGAGATAATGAACTTCGATTTCCAGATTCACACGCTGGTAGAACGTGTCTGGAAAACTTGGAAGAAGCATTAGCTCCATGGAATATTGAAAGAAAAGATTTATTAGAGCCGTTTAGCATTGGTTTAAACCTTAAGATCCATACAGACGGTACTATAGAAACCCTTGCGCCTGTTTCTAAACCAGGAGATTATATTGAATTAGAAGCTATGAGATTTATCGTTGTCGGTATTTCTGCTTGTCCCCAAGATAGAAATCAATGCAACGCTGGAAATCCAACTCCGGTAAGATTTGAACAGTATAGAAGATTATAGCTTTCCTTCCAGTAAGATTGGACTGACACTGCGAAAAGTATAAGCTCTGTGGAGTCCTCTTCCTATACGCAAGTGGGGAAACTTCGTCAGAAGAGTTTTTTTGGTGGCATTCAATCAAACGAACCAAGTGAGCAATTCAGAACAAGTAGTTAGGGGCACACTCAAAGGTAAAATATTAAGGGTAAGAATTAATTTATTAATTGAAATACCGAAAATATTATAACCGAATATATACTAATCATGTTATCATGAATAGGGAAAAGATTATTAATGATTTAAATGATTTAATAAAGATTGAAAAAGAATCTTCTGAGTTAAATCCTGATGATTATAATGATTTTCGAGAGTATCTAAAATATCGAGATTTGAAAAGAAATAAAAAATTCAATGATATCATAAATTATATTCATAAATCAAAAAATAGATTATCTAAGAAATTTATTAAAAATAGGTTGAGTAATTTATTATATGAAACCTTACCTAAATCTAAGAATATAGCGAGGGATATAGAATCAGAACTTAATTTTATGGAGACTATGAAAGAACAAGTATGGACTGTTGTTGCTAAGTTTGGTTATCATATGAATATTTTCCCAATAAAAATCCAAGATGTTTCTTTCTTTGATGTTACATACAAAAAGGACAGAGAAGAATTCAGAAAACATTTGAAGTTGGGTAAAACTATGTTTGCAGATTTAATTGTCAAGAAATCGGAAGACTTATGTTATGCTACAGTAAAAATTAATGATATTGATCCTGATAATGCAAAAGAGAAGGGTTTAGATAGGATAAAGGAAGCTCTGGATATCTTGGCTTATATAGGAGATACTGACACGAAAATATCAGACCCTGAAGAAATTTTTGCGTTTAACAAAGATCATGTCACTACAATAATGGTAAGGGACTTTATTTTTGCAACTGCGTATTGGGATTTGGCAATTAATAAATTTTTAAATTTGTTTCGAAAAATCTATACTCCTAAGAATCCTTTGATTGGTCAAATAAAAAGGGCGCTATATTTTTATAGAAGGGGTTACTCTGATAATGATGCAAATATACAACTATTATTTTATGCGATTTCTTTAGAGAACTTAGTTTGTTCTGATAGTAGATCAGAAAAAAAATATGATTTTTGTTTAAGAATTTCAACCATTCTTCACTCAAAAACTGATTCTGTAAACGTTATTCTACAAAGAATCAAATTTTTAGAGAAAATTTATAATTTAAGGAATGAAATAGTCCACCAAGGTTATATTAAGAATATAAGTAGCATTTTA
>DATDXC010000048.1:0-46378 GCA_035289425.1 Candidatus Nanoarchaeia archaeon | reverse complement strand
CCATGGTCTCTGCGCGCATGCATCCATCCATCGAGAACTACCTTTTTCTTGTCGTCATGGATGGTCAATTCACCGCAGGTATGGGTTCGTTTCATTATGGGCTGATAGTTCATATATCATTTATAAAGGTTTGCTCAGAAGAATGTGACCAACCAGGTGTAGAAAAAAGCTAAAACTACACCGACAATAGCTGCTACGATAAGCACGGTAACCAAATATGCTGGGTTATGCATGGTAAGAACAACCAAGAACCCCACGAGGAGGAGGTAGATAATGGTTAAAATCTGACCGGTCAGCAATTTGATGGATTTTGGCTTCATCATCTTAACCAATAGTTACTACCTATTTATAGTTTAGGTGATTTCGGCTCTGTAGAAAGTCTCATTATCATTCGGGTTAGCAGCTTCAAACCCCTCATTCTGAAGTACCATAACTGACATTCTCCGAAGGAGCCACCCCTCTTGTCAGTTCGCTATTTGATTGGATTAGGTTTGACTTAAGGCCGCTAACCTATATTTTCTACAGAGCCGGTGATTTCAAAATCTTTAAATAAAGTACTCCCCTAAAGGCCGCTATCATGGACCTTTTCAAGATTCTCAATGTTGTGTCGGTTATCCTTCTCTTTTTTCCTGTAGTCTATGCAATATCTAACGTCGAGTCTCATGTTGATGGCAATAAGGTTACCCTCACTTATGAAGGGAACCCTCCTTTTCTGGTCAACATACGAGGAGATAAGAACATTGGCTCAGACGGAGGGTATGTCTGGGCAAATACCAACTCCAAGACATTTACTATCGATATGGGTTTTGCAGATAATCCTCCTACCATTTTTTATTATGGGGTCAAAGACACGGCTTGGAGTGAGGTTCACAGTTTTACGTTAGGAGATAACGCGGAACAGCATGGAGAGATGCTGCCTCAGATCATAACTGTCCGCAACATAAGTTCATACGTTAACTCCAAAGGGTATATCATAAAATTGAGGGGAGCACCCCTCATTCAGAAGCAAACCGAACTTAGGAATAGCGAATCAAAAGTCGCTGCCCAACGAGATATCCTTTCATATAAATCTGCTGTCGAATCAGAACATGCGGAGGCACTGAAACATATAGACTCTGTTGCCACGTCATCAAAGGTTCTGACGGAATTTTTCAATACCTTCAATGGTCTTACACTTGAGATGCCCCCCGCAGATCTCAATCAGCTAAAAAATATCCCGGAGATCGAATCGATATACCCTAATCTCGAGGTCAAGGCTTTGCTTATGGATTCTGTCCCTTTGATACATGCAGATGATGTCTGGCAGATGCAAGATAGATATTCCCAGAATATCACCGGTGTTGGCACTAAAATCGCCATTATTGATACAGGTGTTGATTATATCCATCATGATTTAGGGGGTTGTTTTGGTCCGAGTTGTAAAGTTGTTGGAGGGTATGATTATGTCAACAACGACTCTGATCCTATGGATGACCACGGCCATGGGACCCATGTGGCAGGTATTGCTGCAGGGCTAGAGTTTAATCCTCGAGGAGAATTGGATCTAACCTCTTTTAATAAGACCTATGGTTTTCTGTATGGTGATTTTGTTTACCTCAGGGATAGAAAAAGCGTAGAGTTATTCAATGAATCTGGCCGATGCGTATACATCCCTAATTTTCCCAATGCATTTTGCCTCACTATCGCCAATATTAGCGTGCACGAACAAACGCCTACCAGTATAACCATTGCGTATGGTGTTCGGAATGATATGCCCATTGATTTTGATACTGCTAATTTCGACTTTAGGGTGATAGCAGATAGCTTTAACCCCACTCCTTTATTTGTACAGGGATATGCTTTTTATGGCACATATTACAACATGACTTTTGATAAAAGATTGATACCTGCCGGCGAAAACTCAATAATCTATATCAATTGGAGTACTACTCCTCTCATCACAAGGGCGTTGGGTGGAGTGGCTCCAGGGGCAGATATTTTTGCATATAAAGTGTTGGATAGTGGGGGAGTAGGTTATTTTAGTGATATCATCAAGGCAATAGACGATTCAGTTGACTTGGATGGAGATGGTATCCCTGCAGAGGATGATGAAGACATGGTTGATATTATCTCTATGAGTTTGGGGGGGATGGGCTCTCCAGACTCTCCAGAATCAGAAGCAATCTCCAATGTGTTTGAAGCAGGAGTAGTGGTTGTGGTTGCTGCCGGAAACTCAGGACCGTATCACTTTAGCGTGGGATCCCCCGGATCATCTGACAAGGCACTTACCGTCGGAGCAGTCTACAAAAAGGATTATGTTGGAGATTATTGGGGGGATATTGATCCTCGCCGAGATCAAATCACCTCCTTTAGTTCACGCGGCCCGGTAGCGTCTGGAGCTGTCAAGCCAGATGTAGTCGCTCCTGGTGCGATCATCTGTTCAGCAGAATATGACTCTGCATGGTCTGATAGGAGATGCTATGATGGTGCACATGTGGAGATAAGTGGGACCTCTATGGCAACACCTCATGTTGCTGGACTTGCTGCCTTGGCAAAACAGGCTCATCCGAGCTGGAGCCCCCAAGATATTAAAAACACGATACGGGCAACTGCTATAGATCTTGGCGATTGGACAACTGACCAAGGTTTAGGAAGAGTTGATGCATTTGGATCTGTTCAGACCACCCCTCCTTTCCCGACAGCCATCATCGATTCATCATATCAAAACCTAGATCTTTTGCAGGACAATCAATTTGAGGTGGAGGGGACTGCAGAAGGCCTTCTATTTGATTCTTATGCCCTCTCATATGCCGATGGCATCGATTCTGAAGATTGGATACCTGTGTACTCATCAACTTCTCCAGTCATAAATGGCGTTTTAGGTCATATATCCGCAAACGTCACAGAAGGTGTCATAAAAGTAAAGCTCACCGTACAAGACCAAACTGGTCAGGAATCCTCAGATACTGCGATCAGGATTCAGAGAGATGACTTTGATGTTAGTGCCCATCCTGGTTGGCCTCGGCAGCTCCATAAAGATTTGTTTGAGGGGTTTATGTTCGTAGGTGCTATTTTTGCATGCGCAAACAATGGAATAAAAGTGGCTGATTTGGATGGTGACGGGAGAAATGAGATCATCACCACCAATATGGGTTCGCCTGGAAAACTCTATGTGTTTAGGGATGATGGCACGTTATTTTGGCAGAAAAACAGCACTTCATTTGTATGTTCAACCCCTGCGATAGGGAACATTGATGCCGATCCAGAATTGGAAATCATGTACAAAGCGAATTTTCCTTTGTGGGATGATTCATTGGGTTTTAGTGATCATGTTATCCAGGCATGGAATCACGATGGTAGTGTTGTGCCGGGATGGCCAGTTGATACCTTGGGAGAGATTGCGCCCCTCGATTCCCCCTCTTTGGCAGATATGGATAATGACGGGATTGATGAGATCATTGTACAGAGGAGCAGAAAACTTGAAGTTATTGACGGAAAAGGTTCAACTATATGGGCGGTAGGGAACGACCAAGGGTTTGCTATGGGCGCTCCAGTGGTGGTAGATCTAAACCATGACGGCAAAATTGATGTGCTGCAATCCAATATAGTGGATCAAATCTATGCGTATGATAACGGGGGGGATGAGTTATGGAGGGTAACTGGTTGTAATCCACCGGTACAAGGGACTCTCGCAGCAGCTAAGACTAAAGATGGTCGGGTATTTATATCAGCAGGTACGTGCATACTCAACTCAACCGGGAATATATTATTCAATACATTTGGGCAAACAATTTTTGGCAATATTGATACTGATACCGATCCAGAGATTGTGAGTTATGATTGGGGGCGTATAGCCACGTATGAACTTGATGGAACAAAGATAGGAGAATATTTGATTCCTCTCGGCGATTGGTTGAATCCAGTCTCTCCTTTGTCCTACCAACCAGTCATAGGGGATATGGATAATGATGGTTTGAATGATATTGTGTCATTCTCCCGAACCGGGAATATCTTGATCTTTAATGCATCTGCCAACTTAACACAAGTTATCAAGAGCTTTAACAATCTTGACTTGATATCGGTGAGTGTTGAATCTGCCTACCCTTCCTTATATGATATCGATAACGATGGCAAACTCGAATTGTTGCATATTATGGAGTTTGAAGCTGGCTCCTATCTATTTGTCTCAAACATCCCTGGCAGTGGAAATCACGTCGAATGGGGAACGTATCAGCATGACAATAAGAATACTGGTTGCTATAACTGTGTCCTCAGTTGCAGGCCAGGTCAGATAATCGGGGATGTCGATGATGATGGTTCAGTAACCGCTGAGGATCAGAACCTCGTTGGAAACGTGGTTGCCGGCACAATCCAGCCACCCAGCAATATTTGTTGTATTGATGCTACTCAGGATAGAGAGGTAAACGTCGGGGACATAACCCGAATCGGGAGGATTGCTACAGGCCTCGACCCGAGCCCCGGAGTTTGTGAAAATGTCCTTAACTGCCATGTCGGCCAGTTAATAGGGGACCTCAATGGCAATGGTGAAGTGACCAAGGACGATCAATTCCTTGCTGCAGAGTTAGTCGCAGGCAATATACCTTTGCCAGATGATATCTGCTGTGCTGATGCCAACATAGATAGGAAGATAAGTGTTGGAGATGTAACAAAAATTGGTAGAATTGTTGCGGGCCTTGATCCAAGTACGGGACTCTGTAGTTAAGGGATTCTTAAAACATAGGTTTAAAAATAATGGCAGTGTACCTTTTCTCATGGTAAAAATCTATGTGACGGGCGGATGTCCGTATTGCATGAAAGTGAAATCAGTAGTCAGCCAGATGAACCTTGGCAAGGAAGTGGAGTTTATAGGTGCAGAGCAGGGCACACCTGGCAGAGAGGTTGTGCTTAAGGTTGGCGGCAAAAGCCAGGTGCCTTTCTTAATCGATGGACAGACCCATATGTATGAAAGCAGCGACATCATTGCTTACGTACGGAAGAAATTCTCAAAATGATTGAAGAGTTGCAGCGTCTCGTCAATGAACGGAAACAGGAGATCCTCAATTGGTTACAGAGGAAACAGCAAGGCTTTGATATACCTATCTATTGCTCTTTTGATATTCGCGATAATGGCGTTAAGGCCGGCGTCATTGATTCCAACTTATTTCCTGGTGGATTCAACAACCTCGACGCAACGGCAAAAGCAAGAGCCTCATTGCATTTTAAGGAATTCATCTCAACTACAACTTCATCTAAGGATGTGTTGATAATCCCTGAGGCGCATACGCGCAATGAGCATTATCTGGGAAATTTGTGCGCTTTGAAACATATCCTGCAGAGAGCAGGATTTACAGTCACTTTGGGGACAGTAAGGGAAGATGCTGAAGATACTTTATCGGTAAAGGACAACAAAGGCCACACTTTGATCCTGGAAAAGATGTACAATGTGGGTGGCTCATTACATACTAAATCTTTCATGCATGGCTTGATACTGTTGAATAACGATTTTTCAGTTCCGGTGCCACCCTTGCTCGAGAACGTAACTGATGAGATACGGCCACCGCTCAGGTTAGGATGGACCCATCGCAAGAAATACAACCATTTTAGATATTATTGCAAGCTGATCGATGAATTTTCATCATTGGTCGGCATAGACCCCTGGTTGTTATGTCCAGAAACTTTGCAGGTAGATAACGTTGATTTTAAGGAGCGGAAGAACATCGATCTTGTTGCGGCCAAAGTTGATTTAGTCATATCTTTCTTACGGAAAAAATATGATCAGTATGGTATTGCTGAAAAACCTTTTGTGTTTGTCAAGGACAATTCAGGCACCTATGGCATGGGGATCATAACAGCCGAAAGTGGCAATGACATACTTGAGCTAAATACCAAAGGCAGGCAGAAAATGAGTTTCGGCAAGCAAAAATCCAAGATAGATTCAGTCATAATCCAGGAAGGCATTTCAACTAAGTATAAGGTTGGCAACGGTTTTGCAGAGCCGGTTTTGTATGCGGTCGGTGGCAATGTAGTAGGAGGATTTATGCGCATCCATGATGACCGGGATGGACGAAGCAGCCTGAATGCGCCGGGTGTAAAGTTCGATACTATCCTAAAGCCGGACATAACCTGCCCTATAATGGACTGTGTCAAGACAGATGAGGATATCGGGCTCTATGAGGTTTTAGCCAGGATTGCGATGCTTGCCATCGGCAAGGAGATGGAAGCATGAAATGGTTGTTCATCATTGACCCTATCGAAAAGCTGAATCCGGAGACTGATACTACTTATGCGCTCATGAAAGAGGCCTCTTCCAGGAAGACTGAGGCTTTCATAGCGACAATCCAGGATTTACAATTTGAAAAAGCAGCAAAGGTCTCTGCACAGAGAATACAGTTTATGAGAAAACATTCTTTAGGACAAAAGAGAATCTTCCTTCTCAATGATTTTGACTTGATACTGATGCGGAAAGAGCCACCCTATGATCTTGGTTTCCATTATGCAACCGAATTATTATCTTTAGCTAAAACTAAGGTTGTGAATTCCCCCCAAGCGTTGAGGGATTTTAATGAAAAACTGATAACATTGCAATTTCCAGAATTAATGCCTGAAACACTGGTTTCTTCTAATGTGGATCAGATATGTAAATTTATCAAATCAAAGAATATTTTTTTCATCATTAAAGCTTTGGACTCATTTCAGGGAAGAATCATACAAAAGGTTCACTCCAAAAATGCTGGGTTTAAAAAAGTTATCGAGACGTCAACTGATGGTGGAAAGATGCCAATAATGGTCCAGGAATTTCTCCCCAACATCATCAAGGGAGACAAGAGGGTTTTAATCTTAGGTGGAAAATTCCTAGGAGCCGTCAATAGGATGCCTAAACCAGGTTCCTATATCTCAAATTTCGGGGCAGGGGGGACCGGACATAAGACCATGTTAACCGCTAAAGAGCAGAGCATTGTTAAGAGAGTGGGCCCTTTTCTTTTGAAACAAGGAATTCATTTTGCAGGTTTGGATATCATCGATGGGAGACTAACCGAGATAAACATCACTTGTCCAACCGGTTTGCAGCATATCAATAGGTTAGAGAATAGAAAACTTGAAAAGGATGTTGTTGACTACCTCGAGCGGTTACCATGATATTTGAACAGATACCTGTTGGCGAGATGCAGAATTTCTGCTACCTCATAGGTTGCGAGAAAACAAAGATAGCGGCAGTTGTTGATCCAGCTTTTGAAGAAGGCAAATTGTATGAAGCTGCTCAGAAGCATGGATTAACGATTAATGTCATCTTACTTACCCATACTCATTTTGATCACATTGAGGCTGTTGGCAGGGTATCTGCTGAAACCAAGGCAGCCATCTATGTCCATAAGAACGAAGCTTCAGCTGTTTCGGGTGATGTGCATACTGTTACGGGAGGAGATACCATCAAGGTAGGGACTGTTCCAGTCAAAGTGATTGAAACGCCGGGGCATACGCCTGGAGGAGTTACGTATCAGTCGGGGAAAAAACTAATAACCGGAGATGCCTTATTCGTAGAAGGATGTGGCAGGACAGACCTTCAGGGTGCAGATCCTGAGGTGATGTGGGACACTATCAAGAAGTTTAAGGCAATGCCGGATGAATATGAGATTTATCCAGGTCATGATTATGGTTCAATCCCTCATTCAACAATCAAGCATGAAAAAGAACATAATCATTTCTTGTTATGCCAAACCAGAGAAGAATTCTTTTCAGAGAGGGTAGGATGAAAGCTCTCGAAATCATCAACCTGAGTAAGACCTATCCCACCAAGGTCGTGGCACTGCAGGATATCAGTTTTTCTGTCGAAAACGGTGATTTCTTTGCCTTGCTAGGACCAAATGGAGCAGGTAAAACTACCACTATCGGCATTATTGCTCATCTGGTCAACAAGTCAAGCGGCACAGTCAAGGTATTTGGGGTTGACAGCGATAAAGATGAGAATCTGGCCAAAAGCTACATCGGATTAGTGCCTCAGGAATTCAATTTCAATATCTTTGAAAGGGTCATAGACATTGTTGTGCAGCAAGCAGGATATTATGGTGTTCCTCGTACTGTTGCTGTTGAGCGAGCAGATGCCCTGCTAAAGCAGTTGGGGCTTAGCGAGAAACGAAATGCAACATCAAACACGCTTTCTGGCGGTATGAAACGGAAGCTGATGATAGTGCGTGCACTGGTCCATAACCCCCGATTATTGATTTTGGATGAGCCGACAGCGGGAGTTGATGTGGAGACTAGGAGAGAAATGTGGGATTTCCTGAATATGCTGAACAAGAAGGGAACCACAATCATATTGACTACCCATTATCTTGAAGAGGCAGAGCAGATGTGCAAGAATATCACTATCATACATAAGGGAAAGGTGATTGAAAATACCTCCATGAAGCATCTCCTTACCAAACTTGATCGAGAGACATTCATAGTGGATCTTAAGGACCCCATAGATCAAGTTCCTGAATCTAAGGAGTTTAAGCTGGAAAAGAAGGACAAGAGCACCTTGATTGTGGAGGTTTCCAAGAAGCAGGATATAAATGCTGTGTTCATGTTTTTTGAAATGCATAACATCAAAGTGTTAAGCTTGAGGAATAAGGTGAACAGGTTGGAAGAGTTATTTGTCAATTTGACGAGGAAAAAATGAATGATTGGATAGCGTTCGAAACCATAATCAGGAAAGAGATCACTCGGTTTCTCAGAATCTGGCAGCAGACACTATTGCCGAGTGTTATTACCATGGCATTGTACTTGGCTATCTTTGGCACGTTTCTTGGCAGCAGGATAGATGATATGCAGGGATTTAGCTACATCCAGTTCATCGTTCCTGGATTGATAATGATGTCAGTCATCACCAATGCTTACACTAATGTGGTGAGCTCTTTTTTCAGCTCAAAATTTGTCCGATCGGTAGAAGAGCTGTTGATATCTCCTACCAGCAATTTTGTAATCATTATGGGGTATGTGTTGGGGGGAGTATTACGAGGCTTGCTGGTCGGGTTATTGGTAACAATTGTTGCACTCTTCTTCACTAAGCTGGTGGTGCATAATCTCCTTGTGATATCCATGTTCATATTGCTGACTGCACTGCTGTTTTCTTTCGCTGGCATGGTCAATGCGATTTTTGCGCGGAAATTTGATGATGTAAACATAATCCCTACCTTTGTGTTGACCCCTTTGATCTATCTGGGGGGAGTATTTTATTCGATCCAATTGTTATCTGGGCCCTGGCAGATCCTATCCAAGTTCAATCCAATATTATACATGGTGAATGGATTCAGGTTTGGTTTCTTAGGCATATCGGATATTGATGTCTTCCTGGCTCTTGCGATGATATTCTTATTTACCTTGGTGCTGTTTGGTGTTTGTTTGTACCTATTTAAGAAAGGGATCGGGCTACGACACTAGCCATTTGTTTTTTAATTTTTTAAATTTGTTTTCTTTGATTGATGTCCTAATAGATTCCATAAGATTCAGGATGAAAGTGAGATTATGCAACGAAGCCAGCCTGAAATAGGTCAACTCTGAGGCCCGGAATAAATGTCTCAGATATGCTCTGGTGTGATTCCTGCATGCATAACAGGAACAAGTCTTATCGATGGGAGACTTATCGGCCTCATATTTCTTATTTTCAATGTTGAGCCTGAATTTGTTGTGTATGCTTCCTCCTGCTTCAGGAGAGACATAGAGATGACCTCTTCTTGCCCATCTGGTGGGAGCTACACAATCGAACATGTCAATGCCTCTTTCAACAGCCTCAAAGATGTCTTCCACTGCACCGATGCCCAAGAGATGACGTGGCTTGCTATCTGGCAACAGGGGAATGGTCCAGCCTAAAATGTTGTGCATGTCCTTTTTTGATTTTCCCAAAGAGCCGCCAATGCCAAAGCCCCTGAATGGGAGATCACCAATAAATTTAGCTGATTTTATTCTGAGATCCTGGTATTCTCCGCCTTGTACAATGCCGAACAACGCTTGTTTTTTGTTGTAATGCTTCAGGCATTCTTCTGCCCATGTATGGGTACGATCCAATGCTTCGGCTGTGTAGGATTTGGATGAAAGTGGGGAGGTACATTCATCAAAGGCAAAAATGATGTCAGAGCCTAAATTAGACTGTATTTCCATTGAAATCTTGGGTGTCAGCCTTCTGATGTCTCCATTGATGGGATCCTTGAATGTGACGCCGGTATCATCAACTTGCGCAAATTTTTTTTCTTTCAGTTTTTTGATATGATTCTTATTGGAAAAATCAAGATAATTTTCAGCAATTTTTCCCACACCGTGTTCAACCGCAAATCCGAGTGAGAAAGCCTGGAATCCACCAGAGTCAGTAATGATTGTCTTGTCCCAATTCATGAACTTATGCAGGCCGCCTAATTTTTTTATTATTTTATCACCGGGCCTCAAATGGAGATGATACGCATTGGCAAGAATAATGCCTGGTTTTAGCGCTTCAATGTCTCTGTTGTCTAGGCCTCTGATCGTGGCTGTTGTGGCTACTGGGGTAAAGGCAGGTGTCTCAAAACTGCCGTGAGAGGTAGTTACTATACCTAAACGAGCTTTTCCTGACTGCTTCTTTATTTTGAATGAGAACATTGAATGCAGATTGATAAGAAATAGTATTTAAAATGATGGGTTAGATTCCGGGTCTTCCCCTGCTTGAGCTTGGCAACAAGGTCTGCTACAACAGGAAAATTCTCGTTAGGGCCATCGGGAACCGAAACCAAACTCCGGCAGAATCATTCCTCGAAGAAATCCAGCGTTTCTTTAGAGTATCCTGCATGGAACGCATGGTCAGCCAGAACGACTCTGATCTGATCGATAAAATCAATTTTGTGCAGGTCATATTCCTCAGAAAGCCCCCCAAATATAATCACATTCTCGCTTGCAACCAATTCTCCCCGATCCCCAGAAATAATGCTTGAAAGTTTACCGGTATCCACACCTTGACTATCAACATACCCTGCTGTGACAAAGCGATCAAACATCACTTCTGATTGTTCAAGTGTGACACCTGGAATGCGCATGAATCGATCAGGCATGAGTACTTCAGCTTTTTTCTCTAATAAAAGCGTTCTTATGCCTTTATCTTTTAACAGATTAAAATTAGGCAAAAAATCCTCATTAAGAACTTTCTGATCGTTTTCTGACATGTGGAGAAGTGTGGGGATTTGGTATTCTGGTTTACTGAACAACCCCGGCAACCCTGGAGCGTTATACATGGCGACGGCGTCATAGTTAAGAACTGCGCCTGCATAAGAAACAAAACTCGCTCCTCGAGACATACCAACGCCGAATCTCTTCATCTCACTTTTTAGTAAACCCTCTTTCTTCAAAAAATTTTCAGTGTCCGTCCATTGTTTGATATCAACATTTTTTGAAGGGTTCTTGGTGACCACATACATCCCCCCTTTTCTATCCTTACTTTCTGTAGAAACAACCCCATATCCGCGTGCCACTGCTTCTTTGGCAAAGTACAAAGTTTCAACATGCACAAAGAAGCTTTGTGCGTTTCCACCAGTGCCATGATAAAAGAAAATCATCCCTTTAGCATTTTGCGGAACATAATAATACACCTCAAGCCCATTTATTGAAGTAAACTGTGGGGTGAATGGGATGATCGCCCAATTTCTTTTGAGTAAGGGATCTTTCTCAAATCCATTTTCCGATGGAGCTGATCTCCTATTGATACATCCGCTTAAGATAGACAATGCTAATACAAGTATAATCACAATTACAACTATTTTTTTCACACTTAATCAGCCCCTTTAAATGTTTACCTTCTTTTTGAAGTTAATAAACCTTCTTATTGCGCCTCAATAAATATTGGATCTTCACCCAGAGTAATATTATTTGGGCGCACGGTTTCAACCTTTGGTTCTATCTGCCCCCATTCTTTTATTATATGAGTTATTTTTACGTTTGTTCCGAGTTCTTTACTTAAGTCAAGAGTTCTTCCCCCATTCTCATCCCAAGCAACATACACACTCCCTTTGCCATCAAAACTGAATTTGTAAACATATCCGTCCATTTTTTCTGCTTTTGTAAAATAATCTAATTTTGTAATCATTACTTTGGCAGTGTAATATGCAGGTTTTGGTTTAAAGTCGTCTGTGAAAAGATCTTGCTCACGCCAAACAGCATCGTAATAGGAATTTGGTTCTATCATATATGCAAATTTTGCTCTTTCTATTCCTGCAGCAAAGTCTCCTGTAACTTTTCTCACCATCCATTTTGATTGTTCTCTTGTTAATTTTTCTATTGCCCAAGCTTCCTTCTTTTCAAGGCCAACCATAAGATCTATATCCTCTTGAGTAGCTTTATTTCCTTTATATACCGGAAAATAATTTACTGAGCCATCATCTATCCAGATAGGACGATCATAATCCATAGAGTTCATTATTGACTCATATTTCTTAACCTGAGCACCGATCGTATCATAAGTTTTTCCATGATCATTATGCATCGTAAAAATATCAAAAGAAGGATTTTTTTGTTTTAGAATAGTTAAAACAATATGCATTTTTTGCATATTGTAAAGTATCTGCTGATCAGAGACATTCTCCACCATACTTCCATTAAGTTGGCTTCGGATATAATTCAGGTCAATATTTGGATAATTCTCTAAGGCATATGTCTGGAAATTTTCAGGTACTTCAATTAACAAATTAACAAGATGAAAACCAGCCGCCATGACTTTTATATTTGTTTCATGCTCAAGGTTATATTCTTGCACGGCTTGGTAAGCAAGCGTCAATTCTTCTAAATATCCTTCTCCGTTTACCCATACATTTTCAGGTTCATTATCTATTTGTACATATTGTAGGTTTGGAGAAATCGAAAGAACATATTTAATGAAGTCTTTCCAATCTTGGCGATGTTCTGGTTTTATTCTTACAAATCCAGGTATCCTGGTACCGTCTCTTGGAGAGAAAACATTAATATCTTTTGATCGTTCTATCGCCCAATCAGTTTCATAAACCTCAATCATTAATGATATTTCTCTTCCAGTTTCTTTAGTCCAATCTAAAAAGCTGGTGATGCCTTCCTTTCCTTCTTCGAGGCTCTTATATTTATGAACTCCATTAACAGGAGCATTTGGCTCAACTTGTCCCCAAAGTACTTGTGTTTCAATAAGCCCATCGCCTAATGCTGCAAGGTCATCTTTAATTTGTGGATGAAAACCTTCTATTGCAAATCTTCTTGGGCAGTCTGTTCCTGCGCAATAGGGCGAGCTAATCTCATTAAAAGTTTCTCCTTTATGTAAAAATTTCCAAGTGCCGAAAAGTAATAAGATTAAAACTATTAGAATTAGTCCGATTATCAAAGTGACTTTGTATTGTTTTTTCATTTTGTTGCCTCGATAAATATCAGCAGTCCTGTTTCCAATTAATTAACTAATTTTATTATGAAAGCAATATGCCTGCTAAATTCTGGCGTTTTAAATGTAGCAGAGTGCCCGGAAATTATTTCTTCTGAAATCCAAGTTCCGTTAGTGCTATCATACCACTTCAAAGTATAATTTTTATCAGCAAGATTGCTCAAGGTAATTGTAGTTGAAACTTTTGGATGACCTTGATATATTGTCTTGAGTGTACTATATTTTGTTTCCAGTGATTCCAAATGAGCGCGAATCTTATCAAGTATTTCACCTAAACCAGTTTTTACTTCAGCCTGATTAATTGTTCCGTTCTTTTGTAGTAATGATTCTTTTACTACAAGTCCGTAATCTTTAATTTCTTTTGTATTATCAAAAAATGCAGTGCTTATTTCATCGGCCAGATTCTTATCAATTCCTGAAATACTTTGAAGTTTATTTGAAATTTCTAATTGAAGCTCGCCAAAGTTCAAATCAATATTTTGTGATTCTAATATAGATTTCCATTTCATTAGGAATAAGTAATCGTTTTTTGACGGAGGAAGAGTCCCGTTTGATCTCTCATCCCGCCATAAATTTATTGCCTCGATTGAATAATCCTGTGAGTCATCATTCATCAGCCACCCAACTAAAGTATTCTCATTACGCACTAAAAAAGGAATTATGTTTTTATCACTTGACTCAATGCTAGCATAATCTGGTTTTCCACTAAACCTTGCAAAATTTATTTCTTTTAGAAATGGCTCAGCATTTTTTGAGGTTTTAGCAACTATACTTGGTACGCGCATGCCATGCCACAGGGCTCCACCACCAGAGGCCCCTGAAGTCAAATATGACCAAACAAAATAATCCTGCGTTTCGTGCATACGCTCTTCATTATTTGTTCGAAACTCAATAGGATAACGCTCATTTTCTAAATATGGTTTAGAAAAATGAGAATCATTCAATAAGTTTGGAATAGTCTCCCTAACTCTCAAAGCATCTTTCACTGGATTCCACAAATCCTGATCTCCATAATAATAATGAGTTTGCAAAACATCAGTTCCGCTAGAATTAAGGAAAAACCTATATTCTGGTTTGAGCTCAAACAGCCCCGCGCTTACTCCTATAAGATGAGACTTCCCATACCTTGCTTTTTCATAATCCCTTAAATAATTCCCCATTTCTTCAACCCAATTCTTCGAATCGTTAGCATTTCCTGCTCCGCAAGCAAGCCACTCTATTTCATTATACAATTCATACATGAACAGGTTAGGCGAATTACCCCACCTGTCAGAAATATACCTTAATCTTTGTTTGAACAAATCCTTTGCTTCTGAATTTGATCTAAGCTCAGCCAATTTAGTTATGGGTCCGCCATTGCCCTTATAATAAGGAAAAAGATCAAACTTATCACTAAGCGTGCAGCTATGAGAAAAAATCAAAAGCTCAACATAAACATCGTTCTCTTGTGCGAGCTTAAAAAACCTGTCAAGTTTTTTCGCATACTCCTCATTAAATGCCCCCGCGGGGTTTTCAAGGAAAGTAATTGTTCCATCGTCTACTTTTTTCTTTACCCCCGCATAATCGTCGTTCCACGAAAACCCTTCTGTATCTATTCTCACAAAATTTTCTCCGCTGGCTTTCATGCCTTTAAAATAGTCTATAAATTCCTGTTCAGTGGCATCATAGGTTATATATGCTCCATTAAGCGCGGTCCCAATCGGAAAAAAGTCATTTCCATCCTCGAACACAAAGTATCTCCCGCTTTCTGAAATGGTTATCCAATTTGCAGTTATTTTGTCCACTGGCGGAGAAACATACGGCGAAATATTAGGATTATTCTTATTCGGAATTAACAGAAATACTGCGACGGCAATAAGTAAGACAATAAAAACTAATATAATGATTATTTTAAATTTCATTTTGCTGCCTCAATAAATATTGGTGTTTTAGTTAGTGGTATTGAATTAGCTGATTTTGTTTCTATTAAAGCATCCAAATCTGTTTTTCCCGTCTCTGTTATAATATGTGTTATTTTAACATCTCCACTAAAAATATCCAACAAATTAATTGTTTTTCCAGCATCACTCCAAGCAACAACCACAATTTTTCCATCATCAAGTTCGGCTTTGTAAATATAATCATCTATTTTTTCTAAACTCTTCATTGTCTTTAATTTCTGTATCATTAGTTTGTAAGTATAATACGCAGGCTTTGGAACATTGTCTACTTCTATTAATCCAAATCTTGCCGTATTATCTGTTTCCCAAGTTATGCTTATAAGCGAGAAATAATACATTTTTTCTAATCCTGTTGCCAATTGGATTATTACATTTTTAACAATATATTCAGAATGTATTACTTTATCATAAGGTTGTTTGAAATCTCTTCCCTCTCCAGCACTAGGTGCTTGAGAACAAGAGGGTTTTTGTAAACCCATTAATGGAAAATAATAATATGGTGCGGCATTCTCCGTGCTCCAAATCTTTTTACCAGCTATCCCGCTATATTGCAAATAATCATTCACCCATTGCAAGAAATAGGGCCTTTCATAAATATCTGTTAAATAACTGTGAAAATCAACAATATCATATTTATCTTTTTCAGTTAAGAGGAAACGAGTAATGAAGTCATATGCCCAACTGGTCTCTTTATCTCCTTTATTTGAAAATAAAGTTTCTACATTTGTTTCTTTATACTTGCAATCTATTTCCCAATTGACTATAGCGGGGTTGTCATAATATCCATCAAAAATTCTCATATCGGGAGCAGAAATTGCAGGAGCTATTATTTTTGCAGTACTATCTGCATTTTTAATTAAAGAATATGCAATTTCATAAACCTCTATAAACTCTTCTAAGGTAATTTTTCGTGGCGTAGATTCACAGTTTTTAAAAGCTAAAGGCTCATTGCCTATCTGCCAGTATTTTATTGGATTAGAATTTATTCTTGCTCTAACACTTGATGAAGGATAGAGCATATCGTTTTGAGAATAGCAATCAACTCCATTATTAATTGAACAACCATAGTTAGCATCTCCATCATATCTTTCTACTATCTTTGAGATCATTGAAGACCACTCACTTATCTCATTTTCTTTTATAAAACACCAAGTTGAATAACCTTCTTCAAGGGGAGTTACAAGATCAAACGTAAATACTGTATCGCCGGAATTTTTAAGAATTGATTTATCAAATTCAGGAATTATACTCATCTTAAGAAGTTTGTGCCAGTAGTGCACTCTAAGGTCTGCGCCTAGTTCTATAAACTTTTCTCCATTATTGAAAGTAAGAGTTGTCCCAAAAGGATTGGTTGTAAAATATTGTTTTTCATACTTTACTACTTTTTTTACTGGAATAATAGATATTCCATCACCATAAATCTGCCTGCATAAACCATCAGAACAAATTCCAGAAGCAGGAACTGGAATTGTATTTAACAAATTAGTTGTGGGAGTATAAGGCTCTGGTGATTTAAATTTATAAAAAAAGAAAACTCCGATGACTAATAAAATAACAACAATCCCGATAATGATTTTAGTTATTTTTTTCATTTTATTCCCTCAATAAAGATTGGTGATTCAGTCAGAGGTATTGAATTTGGAGAAATTGTCTCAACCGACGGATAAATTGGTTTATTCTGGTAATCAAGTTCTGTCACTAGATACGTAACTTTCACTTGGCTCGTATTAATTTCATTACTTAAATCAACAGTTCTATTCCCCGTCTCACTCCACGCAACATAAACAGATTCTTTATTACTAAAACTAAATCTGTAAACATCAGTTTGGATTTCTTTTGCATCAGCGTATCCATAAATTTTTCCTAGCATCAAAACATAGGTATAATAGGCAGATTTTTCTTTAAATTCCATGCCCTTTTGTAGTGGGCCATCTGAGTCTACAATCAATCCTAGTCGGTTAAAATTGTCATGAAAACCAATATCTAATTCAACGAGCGTTGCCCAAAAAATAGTGTTCATTCCGGCACTCAAACCAACAGCATATCTTTTTATGACAAATTCAGAGAGAACTCCTTCATCATATGGTTGAGAATTGCATCTCTCGAATTGGCATTCTTTTGTGGCTGTACAGTTTGGTTGTTTTGCCCCATCAATAAACAGGAAAAAATTCCATGGTCCGGAATTTTCAGTAGAAATGACTCTCTTTGTTTTTATATTGTCACCCAAGAGGTCGGTATACCACTCCATCACCGCACGATTAATATACGGGTCATTAGAATAATCATGGAAATCCAATATATCGTAATAATTCCGTCCTTCTTTTATGTAATATTCAATTTTTTCTCTGGACCTGGCAGGTCCGCCTGGCAGTTCTTTTCCCTGCTTCAAATAATCGTCCAGCTGTTCTTTTGTTATTTTTGTTTTATAATCACAATCATACCAGTCCAGTTCGTAATAATCCAATCTGCCATCTAAGAATAATATGCTTCTCGCCTGAGGAAAGGCCGGAAATACCACGATAGCATTCGGGTTGGCTGTTTTAATTACCGCGCTCATCTCTTTTAAATACCGAAGAACCTCTTCCTTTGAAGGTCTTTCGGATTCATCAAGCGGAGCTATCGGGAATGTGTAAGTATCTGCTGTCGGATCATATCCGCATTCAATAAATTGATCAAATATTTCATTTTCTATCTGCCAGTTATGTATTGGGTTGAGATGGATATTTTCTCTGGCTGTTGCACTGGGATACAAGTTATCGTCGGTAGTATAGCAGTCAACTCCGTTGTTGATTGTGCATCCATAATCAGCATCCCCATCATACCGTTCTACCATTGATCTAAAAATATCCTTGGTTCTTTCCCTATCTGGTCCCTGCGGGATACAGTATGATTTTTGGGGGTCAGTATCTGTTCCTGTCCAGCGATTATGTTCTAACTCTGAAGTCATTGTGATATACATATTCGTCTTGTCGGCAGTGCTTTCATCAACCTTTTTCAAGTTTTCCTCTAGCCATTTCTTATTCTCAAAGAAATAACCAAAAAGAATTATCCTGTTTGCTATTGGATAATCAAAACCGTCTTTCAATTTATAGCCCGAATTATAAAAATAACCAAAATGACTTAGTCCAGAAAAATTCGCAGGAGAAAAATCTGATTCAAAAGGCAGATCTTGGACGGGCAAATCATTGCCCGGCCCAAGCGGTTTATTTTGCGCGCAGCCAAATAAAATTAGCAGGAGCATAGCAAGAATAATTAGTAATGAGATTGACTTTTTCATAAGCATGTAATCTCTTAGTAATTTATAAACCCTTCTTATTGCGTCTTAATACCTATCTGCATTTTTAAACATTTGGGCTAACCTATTTATATTTCATATGATTTGGTGCTTGTATGGATGTGTTAATAATACGAAATGAAGCCAGGGAAGGGCCTGGGCTGATTGCAGATGTCTTGAGGGAGAATTCCCTCAGATTTGAGGTTGCCGATATTGAATCAAGCCCTGATCCTGGAAATTATTCTGCTTTAATAGTCATGGGTGGTCCTGCTTCGGCAAACGATGAAACCAGCAAGATGAAGTCCGAGCTTGCCATGATTAAGAAGGCAGTAGCGCATGGAATCCCTTATTTGGGTATCTGTTTAGGCATGCAGGCATTAGTAAAAGCGTTGGGCGGGGAAGTAGTTAAGAATAGGGCGAAAGAAGTCGGATGGAAAGATCCTTCTGGAAAAAAATATACCATCGAACTTACTCGGAGTGGCATAAAAGATGCTTTATTTACTGGATTACCCAATCAAATACCTATCTTTCAACTGCATGGCGAAACTGTAGTTTTGGGAAAGGATATTACCTTACTTGCCACCGGTGAGCATTGCAGAGCCCAGGCAATAAAAATCAATGACAAAGCATATGGGCTTCAAGGGCATGTAGAGCTTACCTCAGAGATGTTTTTGAGATGGTGCAAAGAGGATCCTGACCTAGGGGGACTAGATCAAGCCGAAATAAAGAAAGAATATGCTTTGTTAAAGGAAAGCTATGAAGCGAATGGAAAAAGACTCATAAGTAATTTTCTGAAAATAGCAGGCCTTATCTGACTTTATTGACGTCATACTCTAACTCTTCTAATTTCTTTAGATTCCATTTGATCTGGTCAGCTTTTTTTCTCAAGTCCCCATTTCTTAAGTTAAATTTCAAGAACTGTCCAAATATCTCTTCTACTACATCCTTTATCCTCTCAACTTCTTTTGGTTCCTTATTTGCTACCGTAACAGCTTTCCTTGTCAATTCCCCGGTGAGGTCAGCAATGCCGCTCAAATAATCCTCTTCGTCAACCTTCAAGGCAGCAACAGTGGGGATCTTGCCCGCTGTTGAGAAATCATGATATGCCAATGCTTCCACATATTCTTGGATTGCCTGAGAATAGCTTCCCTCATAGTAAAGCTTGGGATCAGCTGAGGCAATCTTGTCCAGGGCCTTTTTTTCATTCTGAGCTTGCTGGTAGAGCTCCGAGGCTTCTTTTTTGTCACCTCTATGGGCAGCGTAGATGAGCTGCTTCGATAGCTTAAGCACATCCCTGGCCTTCTTAATGAGATGTTCCCTTTGGGAGTCGTAGGAAGCCAGTTTAACTTCGATTTTCTTGAAATCTTTTGTATCTATCATTATTCGAGTAGAATAGGGACTACATATATAAACATTGGGATTTTTGGTAAAATGCTGAAGAACTCTCGTCGACAAAAAACGTATACTTTATAACATATTTTAGAACACACAAAAACTTAAATATTACTTGATACATGATATATAAATTAAGAAAAATTGTTATTGAGTTTTTTTGGCGAAAAACTCAATTAATCGTGGTTTTTTGGCGAAAACCGAGTTTATATGTTCTTTTGCACTTGAAAGACTAAATTTCGTTGTCAGTAAACATCTTGGCGGATGTTTAATAACGTTTTCTTAGGAATCATTATGATTGAACCTAAATATAAGTATTTCGGTACTCTAATATCTATATTTGGGTCAACAAAACGCCACAAAAAAGGAGGGGTGCAAAAATGGAAGTAATCGTGAACAACGCTGCAAAACACGCGTTTGGGGAGATTGAAGTAAGTCAGGCCAACATAAAGGTTTTCGGGGTTGGCGGTGCAGGGAACAACATGGTGGGTTGGCTGTACCAGAAAGGGATTAAAGGCGCAGAGATATATGCTGCCAACACAGATATGCAGCACCTGAATATTATTGATGCTGACAGGAAAATTCTAATCGGAAAAGGCGTAACGAGAGGTTTAGGCTGCGGCGGGTTCCCGGAAAAAGGTTCAGAATCTGCCCAAGAGTCGCTCCAGGAGATCAAGGAAGTGCTTAGAGGAGCAGACATGGTTTTTGTCTGCGCAGGCATGGGCGGCGGAACAGGTACCGGAGCAGCACCTATCATCGCACAAGTTGCTAAAGATACTGGCGCTATCGTCATCGGCACTGTAACGATGCCTTTCAAGATTGAAAGAGCAAGAGTGGACAAGGCTGAGTTTGGGTTGCAGCAGCTTAGGCAAGTGTCTGATACCGTTATTGTTATTGACAACAATAGGTTGGTAAGCATTGCAGGCAATTTGCCCATTCAACAGGCATTTGCAGTTGCGAATGAGCTAATTTCAACTATGATCAAGGGCATTGTTGAGACGATTGCAGTCCCTTCGCTCGTCAACCTGGATTATGCAGACGTTCGAGCTATCATGACTAATGGCGGCGTTGCTGCAATTGGCGTTGGAAGCTCGGACACTAACAACCGGGTTGATGAGGCAGTCAGGGGAGCTTTGAGCAATCCACTGCTGGATATAAGCTACAAGGGAGCTACCGGAGCCTTAATACATGTATGCGGCGGCGCAGACATGACACTTGATGAAATCAACAGAGTTGGTGAGCTGGTAACTGAGAGCTTGGACCCTGATGCAAACGTCATCTGGGGAGCAAGGGTTTCAGATGACATGAAAGGCAAGCTGACAGTAATGACCATCATCACAGGCGTAAAATCACCATGGATACTCGGAAAGGTCGATCACTCACGACCATCGGCAGAAGCATCTCATTTGAGTGAGGAGCTGGGTATCGAAATCATTTAGGCATATTCACCCCTTTAGTCTTTGTGGTGAACTTCTTTGCCTTCATTTTTGTAAACCACCCCCAACGTTTCGTAAGTGAAGGCATTCATCTCCTGCGAGGGAGATGTTTTTTTTATTTTTGAATTAAACTGCATGAGTTATTTCTCGGAAATCAATTTCCTGCGCATTTTCTTTCCTGGGAAAATGCTGTGTAGTGTTTCTCTTAAGAATCTCTTGGAGATAAATTCGAGTAATATTTATTATACTCATTTACCTGAACCATACTATTTATAAACAAAATATAATTCCTATAGCTTATGCTTTACCTAATCGGCATCGGCCTTTCGGATGAGAAAGACATCACTGTCAAGGGTTTGGAAGCAGTCAAGAGATGTGATGCTGTATATCTGGAGAACTACACCTCTAAGCTGACCAACGCTTCTGTTTCTGAATTAGAGAAATTCTATGGAAAGAAAGTAATCTTGGCAGACAGAATCATGGTTGAAAATGATGTCCAGAAGATACTGGATGAAGCAAAAAGGAAGGATGTTTCCTTGCTTATCATCGGAGATGTATTCGGGGCAACTACCCATGCGATGATACTCTTGGAGGCCAAGAAACAGGGCATCAAGGTTGAAATCATCCATAACGCTTCCATACTTAATGTCGTTGGCGAAGTTGGGCTAGAACTATATAAGTTTGGGCATATCACTTCCATCCCTTTTGAAAATAAGAATATCCAGACTCCGGTAGAGATATTCAAGAAGAATTATGAAAATAACCTACATACCTTATTCCTTCTGGATCTAGACCCAAAGAATGGTAAATTTATGACCGTAAATGAAGCTGCGGATTATTTGATAAGAAATGGTGTAGGAAACATCAGAGCAGTAGCTTGTGGTGCTTTGGGTTCAAAGAACAGTGAGATAAGGGCAGGCAACTTAAAGGATCTAGATATCAAGGGATTTCCCCAGTGCCTGATTATACCTGCAAAGAAATTGCATTTCGTGGAAGAAGAAGCCCTAGACGCACTTGCCCACTGAGCAGCTACCTTCACATCTTATGTTCTGGTTGGTGATCTTACCATCTTCACAGTAATATTCCACAAGCAGGCCTGCTATGCATCTATCGGTCTTGTCAACATCTTCAGTAGAGGTAGTACCCACATTGAGCTTATCAAGCCCTGCATCGGTTTCGGTGCATGTCTCGGCTATCACATTACCTGTCACTTCAGTCTTACAACCGAAAAGAAACAATACCAACACCATTCCAGCCAATAGTAATCTCATTTTAACATATCCTTACTTTACTACTTTAAATATTTTTCTACACTACAATACCGGTAATGCTTCGCAGCATGTGATCAGTAACTTTAATGTCAAAGAACTGTTTTAGAGGAAGCCGGCCTTTTATGCCGACAATAAGCGGATATGTTCCAATCTGCCTCGCAAAGGTTGTGTTGCCGTCATAGATCTCGGCGTACACATTTCTGAGAATTGCGCCGGTTGGCACCAGTTTCCTGAGCATGGGTAAGTCTACCTTTTGCCTTACCTCATTGCGCCATTTCCAGTAATATCTCTTGTTCTTGTGCAAGAATTTAAGTCCCACAGTCTTGCTTAATGCCGTTCCCTCAAAGAGTGCAACCTGCCGTATGTTTATTCGGCGAATCAATAAGTTCTCATCAAGCATTGTCTGGAACGCTTTCATATTATACTCATTGGTGTGTTTGGTCTCTTCATTCAAGCCATAAATCAGGTTTATGCCTGGCAGGAACTTGGGCATACCATTGGGACCTCTTTCCGCACCATATTTGTTCACTATCCTTATCGCTTCCATGGCCATTTCAGGGGGGGCATTTAGGGTGTTAGCTTCAGAAACCGCCGGATCAAAGGTTTCGACGCCCATGGCTGCAATATTGCCGCTGGTGCAGTACTTAACAATATCCTGCACTGCCTGGGTGCCCCTTTTAGTTACTACATTCTTTGGATCTACATTATCCACATGCAAAACTTTCATGTCAGGGCAAGCATCTGTAATCTCTTTAAGAAGGTCTCCAAGCTTAGGAAATGCAATAATGCAGCTTTGTTTTCCGAGCCTAAAATATCTGCAGCCCTTGTCATAAAATACCTTGATTTCCTGGAGAATGTCATCTTTTGGCCTGAATTCGAGCCTATTCTTTATGGGTTCAGTGCAGAAACTGCATCCAGACAAGCTGCCGCAGCCGCGAGATGTCTCAATCTCAATAATCCTATACTCTGGAATCTGATCCATGATGCCGACTCCTCTCACTGCATAGTCCTTAATGTCTTTGAATGGAAACTGGGCGCTTTTGATGCTGAAACCGCTGGTGCTTACATTCTCAGAAGCTTTGCCTCCTTCAAGCTGGGTACCAAAGATTCCCGGGCCTGTCAGTACCTTGGCACAATCAAAACATTGGACCAATTCTTTCACTTCATGCAAAGTTCCTGGGATGGCTGAGAGATACTTTCCTGGGACATGAACTCCTATATTGATGATAAGCTTTGAGGTATTTTTTACAATCTCGCCAATCCTCTCCACATTTTTAGTAAGGTTGTAGATCTTGATGTTTGTTTTATGAGAAATCTCCTTCTTTTTTTCATTACCGTCATAGAATACAAAAAACCTAAGATCATCTATGGTGATGTATGTGGGGGATTCATCAGCCAGCTGGCCATACAGATACCGAGGATAGGTGCCTAAGTAAGGCGGCACGCCTAGGCCTGCTGGCTCATCAGTATAGCAGTCCAGAATGGTAAGCATATGCATGCGATTATTCAGATAGCTTTAAATATTTTCTATTTTTTTCATGCCTCATGATTTATCCATTCCTGAACCATACCTTCCTAGCCCTGTTGAGGCTCTTTGTACGGAGGGTTGTTGGAAAGGAAAACCTTCCCCAGCCACCTTTTATAGTTGCTGCGAACCACGAATCTTATTTGGATCCATTACTTATTGTTGCGGTCCTGGTACCCCGCAAGGACAAGCAAGTGCATTTCCTTGCTATGAAAGGAAGGTTCTGGCATGTATTTGGTGATTATATCTCAAGGAAATGGGCAGGGTGCGTACCATTGGATGAAGGAAAGGAAAAGGCTTTAGCTGAACTTGAACGACTTCTTAAAAAAGGGGATATTGTAGGAATTTTTCCTGGTGGGCCGCGCAGCTTGGATGGGAATCTAACCAGAGGAAGAACAGGAGCTGTCAGGCTTGCAATTGCGGCAAGGGTGCCTATTGTTCCTGCGGGGATAATCGGAGCCTATGACATCGCTTCAGGAGACAGGTTAGTTCCTCGCCTCAAGCGGGCTGAGATAGTGTTTGGGAAGCCAATACACTTGACCCCTCTCTATGGAAAGAGAATTACCAAATCAATGTTACGGACGCATACTGATAAACTCATGGAAGAGATTGCTCAGTTAATACATAAAAAATATGTGCATAGCTCTTAAGATGTACGCAATATTTAAATAAAAATAATGATTTCTCTCTCACATGAAACTCCTTGCAATCATCCCTTCTTATAACCACGGCCTGCATTTGCAGCGGGTGGTAAAAGACATCAAATCGTATTGTACTGATATCCTTGTAGTAGATGATGGCAGCACCGACATTACCAAGAATCTCAAACCTACAAACGCTTTCTTGATTAGGCACAGTAGGAATAGGGGTAAAGGCGCCGCGCTCAAAACAGGATTCGGTTTCGCAATCCATAAAGGATATGATGCGGTGCTGACTATAGACTCTGATGGCCAGCATAAGGCATACGATATCCCCCAATTCATCAAGGCTGCTCAGCAGTATGACCTGATCATTGGCAGCAGGATGCATAATGTAAGGAATATGCCCCTGCGAAGAAGAATGGCAAACTCCCTGTCTTCATTTATAGTTTCCATACTCTCGGGCCAGTATATTGCTGACAGCCAATCTGGCTTTAGGCTGATTAAAACGAAGCTGCTGAGGCAAATTCACCTTACAAATAATGGATACCAGCTTGAGACCGAGATAATCCTTAAAGCAGCCCGGAAAGGTTTTAAGATTGGTTCTGTACCCATTGAGACAATATATGGCAAGGAAGCATCCCACATAAACCCTGTTACGGTTTGTTTCAGATTCCTCAAAACATTGATTCAACGCTGAGCAATAAGACAAGAATTACCAGATAGGGGCTGTGGCTCACTAGGATGCTCACATAATTCTTTTTTTTGAAGTCTATATAGTGAGATGCAACTACCAGCCCATACAGAAAAATCAAAACTGATTGCAGGAACAAAATATCTCTTGTGGACGACAGAAAAATGACAATTGCGAGCAACGGAAAAACATATGCTGAAGGTTGTTTTATCTTCCATACAATTATTGCGGTCAATGCCATAAGCCCTATGCTTACAGCATCAACTCTGGCATAGAATAAAATGGTAAATATACCTACTAAAAAAATGTATTCTGCTAAAGCAAAAAAAGGGACAGCTGCCTTCTGCTCTTCCTTAGAAGCACGCATGATGATAAGCCCTGCCGGAATACCTATAAATGCAACTAATTCAGCAATCATTTTTCAAGTTCTGTAATCTCACTTACTCTCCTTAAGTGCCTTTCCTCATTGCTGAATTCAGATGCAAGAAATTTCTTTACCATCTTTCTAATTTGTTCAGCTGAGAATTCTCTTCCCCCGGTGCACATTATGTTGGCATTATTGTGTTTTCTTGCCAATGCGGCGCTGTTCTCATTGTACACCAAGGCTGCCCTGATTCCTTTGATTTTGTTAGCAGCCATGCAGACCCCCATGCCTGTTCCGCACATGAGAATCCCGACAGAGTTTCCTTTCAGGACCTCGGCAGCCACCCTTGCAGCATAGATCGGATAATCAGTAGAATCTTCAGAATCAGTTCCTTTGTCCACTACTTTGTATCCAAGCTTTTGTAACCAGCTGGTTAGCATCTGCTTAGCCTGGTAGCCTGCATGGTCTGATCCAATGATTATTTTCATACCATTTACTGAAGTCCCAGACTTTTTAAGTCTTTCGCCAGGGCCGGAACAAAATCATAGTCCTTTACCTCATTAAGGGTTACCCATCTATATTCAGAATTCTCATTGCACAACTTGACTTTAGAGCTGTCTGTTTCGCATAAGAAGACCGCAGCAACCCAGGTTTTTGGGTGCTCCCTATTATTTTCATCAACTGCAGTAATTAAGTCCCCTTTCTTTATTATTCTGGCATCAAGGCTGGTTTCCTCTTTGATCTCCCTTAGTGCAGTATCTTCTGCTGCCTCGAATTCTTTGACGAAACCGGAACAAAAGCTCCACTTATTGGGATAATTGCGATCATCAGCTCCTTTCTTAAGTATCAGGATCTTGTCTTTATTTTTAATTACCGAAGTTACCACAAAATAGGTTTTCATAGAGCAGTCAGATACAGGCCCCCAATCATCAGCAAAGCAGAGATTATTTTTAAAGTAATCGATTTACGATCTACTTTTTCTTTCAGTATCTGGGGGGCATATCTTGAGATGAGAACAACACTTCCAATTATGGCTAATGATTGGGTAGCGTTAATCAAGGCTACGAGCGAAACTGGTCCGCCTTGGACTGAAACATAATATAGTATGAGACCCGCAATGCCCAATACCTCAGCAGCATACGGCCAGCAGATGCTTCTCCAACGGTATCTTCTTAGTTCCCCCATGACCTGCATCCTCACTCTGGATGAAAGTAACCATACTAAGACTACCAACATGAAGTATGTCATTTGCCTGATGATCATCATGGATATGAAGTCAGTATAAGACACATATTTGAATATCAGAGCCTGTATTGCATACAGCAGTATAGCGAGAAAGAGCCAGATAATTGCTGGGGAAACAACTATTTTCTCCTTAACCTTTTCGACTGAAATCAAGACTCCACCGGTTATTATTAGGGGAAATGCCAGGTAATTGTACAAAGTTAAGGTTTCTTTAAGAAATAACGAGGCCAAAAACAGGACCAAGAGCGGTTCAAAATTATTAAGAATCATAATTTTTGAGATGTCTTCTTTGCTTATTGCTTTCAGCCAGCACCAATAACCTAGGAATGCTGCCAGTGCTGAAGCGCCAATGAAAAGAACGACCTTTGGCGGAGGCAGTGTAAAAGGACCCATCAGAAGCACTATCAGCACACAGAAAGCTGCTGGCGTTGTCAATACCATGTAGGTAATGGCAGTCAATCTTCTTAATGATATCTTCAGCAGGATTGCAGAAATTGCCCATATAATGGTGGTAATAACAGCATAATTGAACCAGTCCATCTTAGAAAGTCCTCACGAAGCCTCCGGAGTGGCCCCATTGGATCAAAAGGTCAACCTTGAGCTGAGGAATATCACAGGCGCCATAACACGAGCCTGCCCAGATGATGACTTTGGCATCAGTCTCTTTCTCTATTTTATCCACAATCTCATTTGCCTTCGGCTTCAGACCGTCAGCAAGCTGGATGCAGACTGTCTTGGCTTTGTGTTTTTTTATCTCTGATATTGCTTTATCGAGTTCTAAGTCATACATACCACTTCAGAATACAATTTGCTTTATTAATTTTTAGTTTATGTCAGGGGATTCTCTTATTTTGGATACGCCCCCGTGGCTTATTTTGGTCAAATTACTACTTTGTATGTAATACACGATACGGGAACGAACTCGCCCCATTTTTTAAAAGTCCACTATCTATTTGTTGCTTTTCAGAAGCATCAAACGTATGGTAGGCCGCTGCTAATGCTAATTCTGCTCTGGATCCATACCGACGCAATAATTGTGTCATGCGTATATTGGCTAGATTGTCTATTGGTGCCTCTCTGTTGTTACTTCCTGCCTGAATTGAATGAGCAAGAGCCCCCAAATAGTCCCCCATAACGCTTGTCAGATCTGTAGCAAGCTTGTCGGTTCTCATAACCTTTACTTTAGCCTCTGCACGTTTGTATAAAATATCATTTTTCAGATGTTTTCCAAGACCAGTTCTATCAATCACATTGAGTGAGTCTGTATATGCTCCTATACTGGTTTGGTATGTTCTCGTTCTTTCTGTACCTTTCATCCCGTTTGCTTTGTCATATCTTGAATCTCCTAGTGCTTTCGAAGCTTCTAGCGCACTTCCAAAATCATTTGCTTCTAGCGCAGTATTTCTCCATTGTAGAGCTAATGCTTCTAATCTTCCATAGTCCGAATCTTCAGCAGGATAGGAATTTTCACGCACAGCTGCACTATAGGCAGAACGCGCATCACGCATTTTTTGTTTATCATCTGGTGGCGTTTGGACAACTCTTTTAATAATCGGTTCTTCAGGCCTCTGCGAGGTATCTCTATCGCCGCAGCCAGTCATAAGCATGCCTACATACCCCAGAGCTGCCAAAGTACCGATCTTAAATGCGCCATTTTCCATTTTTACTCCAAAAACAATTCATCCATCTCAAAAGAACTGAGCTTTTTCTTGTTTAGTATAGAAAGCTTTGGTTTTCTGCCGTGTGCCCCCCTTACTTCATCTAAGATATATTCGTCATCGTCCATGGCTACCACTCCTTTTCCATTTCCTTTCTCTCTAAGAACGCAATTCTTTGCTCTAAGAACCTGATCCGGTTATCTTGTTCAGTATGCTTCTTATTGTAATAGCTGAACCAATCGGAAACATTTTTCTTAATGCCGGAAACGTCCTGCCTGACTTTCATGAATGAGTGTATGACTGATTGTTTGAACATCTCACCACCTCAGCCTTTTTCCATGGCTCTCTTCCAGCTGTTGCAATCTTGCTTCCAGATCTTTGACCCTATCCTGCAGATCATACTGCTTGGTATCAATGGCCACAATCCACTCAGACACTGACTTTTTGAGAGAGTGGAAGCTAGAAAGCAACTGCGAAAATTTGACCTGTTTTAGTATATCCATTTTACCACCGTCGATAAGTGAAATAAGCAACTTGAGGTACTATATAAATGTTTCGTTTTAATAGCTACTATAAAGTAGTTACATAATAGCAATCTTTTAAAATAGGGGCTAACTTCCCCGAGTCTATGAACAAGCTATCATTGGATGAACTAAGCAATAAATTTGATTTAAAATCCCAAGAATGGCTTGCTGCCCATCCTAGATGCTCATATCCTCATATGTTCTATCAGGAGATAGGATTAGCTGAATTCAAAGAGGTAGCTCGATGGTATGCCGCATTTCAGGACCCCCTTTTGGTCTTTTCAAATAATTATGATAAGACTCTCCATCCCACGCATAGGATTCGGCAGGAAGCATGGGACATTGTCTTGTATGAAATGCAAGTGGGGATGCTCGCGGCGGCACTTTCAGAACGGAGCGTTCTGGATTTGGATGCTGGTCTGGGCGTGCCTGCTATTGCCTTGCAGAGACTACGAACTGGCACCAGAGTGGCAGTAGTTGAACAGGACGCAAATGTTAATCTCCGGAGATCCCTTTTGATTGGCGCCACAAGCAGAGTACTCCAGTATGTATCTTTAGATGGGAGTGCTGAAGATCCCGATTTTGTGATCGCACTAGGCTCGCTCAGACGACCCGAGGAGCTTGCCAGTTATGTAACTTCAAGAAAAGCAGCACTATACTACCTTCCCTCAGATAGAAATAATGCCTCAAGGGGCGCATTACAGACTATGCAGGACCATCTGCAGCATTACTTAGGACAAGTGATTGTTCACCATAGGGGATTTCAACCAGCGTTGTTTGCCTATAAAGGATTGTAACTTCAATTCATCGGAAACCGCATATAGTTCCTGCAGGCTGAGCAATAATAAACCACTTTTCCTTCTTTTGTCCTGACTCTGCAATTGAGTCCTGGTCTTAGATAAGAATAACAGTGCTTGCAGAATCTTCTCTTCAGGAGCCCCAGTTGCACCTTATGCCTCATCGCAAGCCTGCGGGCTTTGCGCACATATTCATCAGCATCTTTTTTTTCAGCGGAAGCCGCTTTTTTAAATAAAGATTCAATCAGAATCTTCGCATCCTTCCTGCTTTCCTGCTTTCTAGGCATAAATCCTTTAGAAATAGAGGATGTTTATTTATTTTGCTATAGTCTTATTGAGCTCATCAATCAGTTTCTTGGTGTCGATGTTATGGGCCATGCAGCCATGCTCTATATTATCATAGTATACCAGATGGCAGCCAATGCAATGCAGGCCATGTTTTTCAAACACCGAAATTGTTTCAGGATGCTCCTGCAGCACCTTGGTTATAGGCATGTCCTTCGTTACTTTTTTCATCATGAAGGAAGCTACCAGTCGGTATTTAAAGATTAGCTTTAATTTTCCCTGAGAATGACTTCTTCGAAGAATGGTTTCATGGATTCCTGGATATTTTTTAATTCAGGTATAGAATACCTATGCTTTTTCCTGAACACCGGATCTATGGTGGGTCTCGTCGCTACAAACTGCTGTAATGCATACCTCTTGCTGCCTTTCAGCCAGTTTCCAATCTCCTTTGCATCAGCCTCTGAATAGAAATCGGGAATCACTGTTGTCCTAAATTCATAATCTATATCTGAGTTCTTAATGAACTCTATCGTGCGCTGAAGTTTTATTAGATCTACTTTAGCACCACACAATAGGCTGTACTTCTCCTTGGTTGTCTTGACATCCATGGCGATATAGTCCAGCAGATCCGCATCCAGCAGATCCTTAACCACCTCTGGATTGATGCCGTTGGTGTCAAGCTTGACTTTGTAACCCAAATCCTTGATGCCTGCAATAAAATTCTTTAGATTGGGGTACAGAGTTGGCTCCCCGCCTGTTATGCACACTCCATCGAGAACATTTTTCCGTTTTTTAAGAAATGCCAGCACTTCTTCTTCAGGGATATCTGGGAGTTTTCCAAAAACCAGGTCTACATTATAGCAATAACCGCATCTGAACATGCAACCGCCGAAGAAAACGGTGCAGGATACATAGGGTGGAAAATCAATCAATGATGTCTTCTGTAGCCCCTTGATTCCCATCAGGCCAACACTGCTTTTGTTTCATCCAGACTTTGCGCTGTCGAAACAACAGATCCTTGTCTCATGAATAAAACAACGGGCAGTTGCAGTGTTCCTCCCTCAAGGCGCTTGATGGAATCTTTCACTTTCTGGTTAGCATAGAACTTCCTAAATTCCTTATTTCCTTCAGGAGTCTTGAGGTTGATGATATCTTTGGAAATGTCCTTATCCTTTAGGTATTCCTTGATTGATTCACACTTGTGGCAATCGGGGAAGGTGAAAACCTTGATGGCATCAATGGCTGCATAACTATCATCTGCAGCTTTCATTGATATCTTTTCAGAGAATTCCACTCTCTCGACGAATTCTTGCTTCTTGCCAACATTCCAGTTATGTAACGGCCTAAAATAGCCTACTATCCTGGAATACACCTCACATGGCATTACTTTTCCCATTTTACACCTCTATTCCAAACTTTTCCAACTGTTCAGGGCTATGCTCATGGGGGCATTCAAAATGCTCCCCTGAAATATATCCATGTACTGGGCAGATGCTGAATGTTGGAGTGATTGAAAAATAGGGCAGCTTATAGTTTGACATCACTTTCCTCACCATCTCTCTGGCGACTTTCCAATCAGATATCTTCTCGCCGATGAACCCATGCAGCACTGTTCCGCCGGTATATCTGCATTGGAGCTCATCCTGGTGGTCCAATGCTTCAAATACATCTTCAGTGTGGTTTACGGGCAGCTGGGAGCTGTTTGTGTAATAGGGCGCCTCTTCGGTTCCCGCAGTAATGATGTCTGGAAATGTTTCCCTATCATGCTTTGCGAACCTGTAGGTGGTTCCTTCGGCAGGCGTTGCTTCGAGATTGTATATATTTCCGGTGGTTTCCTGGAATCCCTTTAGCTTCTCCCTCATAAAATCCAGGACCTCAAGAGTAAACGCCTTGCCTTCTTTTGTTGTTATATCCTTTCCCAGGAAGTTAAGGCAGCATTCGTTCATGCCATTGATGCCTATGGTAGAAAAGTGGTGCTCAAGGCTTCCCAAATATTCCATGGTATAGGGCAATAATCCACCCTTCATGTTCCTGGTTACTTCTTTCCTTTTGATCTCCAATGAGGTGGAAGCAAGAACCATAAGATGTTCAAGTTTCTGGAAAAATTCTTCCTTGCTTTTCGATGTATAACCAAGCCGGGGCATATTAATGGTAACAACACCGACTGAGCCTGTCTTTTCCCCTGACCCAAATAAACCGCCTGTCTTGTTTCTCAACTGCCTGACATCTAACTGAAGCCGGCAGCACATACTCCTTACATCTGAAGGATTCAATGTGGAATTAATAAAATTCTGGAAATACGGCGTTCCATATTTTGCCGTCATCTCGAACAGAAGCTGGGCATTCTCAGAATCCCAGTCAAAGTCCTTGGTCATATTATAGGTAGGAATGGGGAAAGTGAATATTCTGCCATCCATGTCCCCGTCAGACATTACTTCCATGAATGCCTTGTTGATCATGTCCATCTCTTTTTGGTATTCTCCATACGTACTGTCCAAGAATTTCCCATCGAGAATGACCTTTTCTTTTTTCATGTCAGGCGGCACAATCCAATCAAAGGTAAGATTGGTGAAAGGGACCTGGTTACCCCATCTTGATGTCTGGTTAATGGAAAAAACGAATTCCTGCATACATTGTTTTATCTGCCCATAGCTGAGGTTGTCTGCTCTGGCAAATGGCGCTAAGTAGGTATCGAATGAGGAAAAGGCCTGGGCTCCTGCCCATTCATTCTGCAAAGTCCCTAAAAAATTGACTAATTGCCCTAATAATGCATTAAGGTGCTTTGCCGGTCTAGCAGCCACCCTCCCCCTAACCCCATTAAACCCTTTCTGAAGGATATCTTTGATGCTCCATCCGGCGCAATAGCCGGCAAATGTACCGACGCTTAAATCGTGTATGTGAAAATCTGCTTTCCTATGCGCATCAGCGATCTCCTTTGGGTATATGTTCTCCAATGTGTATTCAGCGATGACTGCACCTGAAATATGAGCCTGCAACCCTGAGATAGCGTATGAAGTGTTTGAATTTTCCTTAACTCTCCAATTTCCCTTGTCGACATAGCCATCAACAATATGCGTTACTTTATCTAAAAAAGCGCCTGACTTCCGCAACTCGGCCCTTTTCTGCCGGTAGAGGATATACGCTTTGGCTGTCTTAGAATGGCCGCTTTTAATCAATACCCTTTCTACAATATCCTGGATGTCTTCAACAGTGGGAACTTCATAAATATCATATTTGTATTCCAAGATAGTCATGATTTTTAAAGTCAATTCAGCTGCGGTTTCCTTGTCAGAGCCACCGACTGCCTGCGCTGCTTTGAATATAGCTTCTGTAATACGTTCTGGCGCAAATTCAACTATCCTTCCGTCCCTTTTTTTCACTCTTCTTATGGTTGTGCTATGTGCTTGAGTCCCCATTGATATCACCCTTTTTGCAATGATCGTAATGCTTTCTCAAATGTTTTGAGGTCTGCGAAATCTCGGTATACTGATGCGAACCTGATGTAGGCAATCTTGTCTAGCTTTTTGAGCCTGTCCATGACCTTTTCCCCAATGACGCTTGAGGGAATCTCTGTTGAGTCCTCTTTCCTGAGCTCTGATTCAATGCTGTCCAAGACCTGATCCACTTTCTCGATTGGTATCGGGCGCTTCTCACATGCTTTGAGAATACCCCTTCGTAACTTGTCCCGCTCAAAGCCTTCAATGGAGCCGTCCTTCTTAACAACCCGTAGGTCAAGCATTTCCACCCGTTCATAGGTTGTGAAGCGCTTTGCGCATTTGAGGCATTCCCTTCTTCTGCGCGTAACATCTGAATCAGCAGCCTCCCTTGTATCATTGACTTTTGTCTCACCATGATTGCAGTACGGGCATTTCATCTTGAAGTAGTGATTCTGGTGTTAAAAACACAACATGTAGTGTTTTAAGCTTGCTCTTAGTACCATATATAGATGTTGAGGTCATATTTAAAGGTATCTTTTTTTTGTTTTTGTTGTTAAATATATTGTTTTATTGTATAACCCCAATTTATATCAAAAACACCCTACGCGTATCTGCAAACTATTTTTTATGTGTAATCTGCTTAAGGAAAAGTTTATATAAAAGTCCGGATTTGTTTTCTAAAATGGCATTTGACCCACATCTTGACAAACAGCTTTTTGCAGAAACAAAGGAATTTGAAACTACCCGGATTACTGTTTCAGTGCAGCAGTACAACGAAGGCGAGAAGAAGCTTCAGATTTCCCGGGAGAATAGGAAGCAGGATTCCACTGACTGGCAGTTTGCCAAGTTAGGGAGGATGTTCAAGGACGAGGCAGAAGCCGTATTACCTTTGATGCAGAAAGCATTGAAACATTTGTAAAGCGATACTTTTATATTACCCTCTTTCTTAGGGATACTGGATGGATTTATATCACCAGATGACTGAGCTCGAGGGCAAACTCGCTGAGGATGCACGCCGCAGGGTGGAAAGGACAATCCATCTTTTCAAACGGCATGCCCTGAATTTTGAGCGGAAACTTCGGCTGGTGCAGGATTTTGTAAGCAGAAGCGCCAACCCCTCTCCAACTAATCTGCGGCTTCTTGAACAGGAAATCAAAAGTGTAGCCACCTATGAACGGAGAGAGATTAAGGATGAAAAACGGGAAGAGCAAACTTTGCTGATGGCTTTGGCGGCTCTTCATGAAGTCCTGCTTCGGGAGCATCAAAGGAAAGCACGTTCATCTCCTCAAACTGAACAGGATATACAATTTACAAGAACTTTGGTCATTTCGTTAAATGACCTCTTTCGAATTCTTCAGGAACAGATTGCATGGTTTGAGAAATTCCAGCAGACAGGAGACGGGGATAGGGCAGAAATAATCAATCTTATCAAAAAAGAGGGGAAGATACTATATGATGTTGAGGCTCCCAATCTTGAAGGACTACGAAAAGGTATATTGGAAGTGCTGCACAGCATTCAAACAAGCGCCAATCCTACCAATGCCGAGTCCTGTCAGAAAAAAGATTTTTTTATAGGGGGCATTGCCGGAACGGTCTATGTAACAGATTTTAATCATATCCCTCAGAGTGGTGTTGTCATAGCTCCTGGCTTTCATTCATCTCGGACACAGTATGATCTCTTTTGCAGGGCACTGGCTGATGCAGGATTGCTGGCGTATGTCATTGACCTGCCCAAACAAGGATCAGAAGGAGACTATACGGTCGGCAATATAAGCGAATATATTCTCTATGCAGTCAAGATACTTCGGGGCTATTTCAGAATAGAAAAAGTTGGTCTCATCAGCCATAGTTCAGGAAGCATACCTGCGCTCCTTTCCCTTGCAGGTTATAACCCCGAGGTCGAAAAAAGGTTATTTTCTTACCGGAATCAATATATCATGTGGCTGCTCATGGCTTTTCAAAAAGGAAACACTCCCCAGAACCTGTATTATATAATGAACATGCTGGATTATTTTTACAAACTTATCAAGCAAACTGTCATGGAAGCAGCTGCTGAGGCAATTTCCCATAATGCCAATGGGATGTACAGTGCGAGGATAGACGCTTTTGTAGGGATGTCGGTACCAAGACAATTCCAGGATCTGCTGTCCCCAGCGCTTGCGCATAAATTTCAGGGTATGCTCAGCGGTCCCCGAAGACAAAAATTGCTTAGGTGGCTCCTCAATAAGGTGCAGAATGAGAAAGCAGAAGAAGCCAGTGCCACAACGCCAGGCATCGCGAAGTATAAACTAGACAGAGAGTTTGAAGGAGTCCAGCTCATATTCCTTAAGCTGACGTATGGAGAAGCACGGGATTTCTTCAGCTATATCATCAGCGTGGAAAATCCTCCCGATTTCATGGAACTGCTGAACTTCTTTTCTGGGAAGCCCGAATTTCAGGCGATCAAAGCAGGATATGCTGCTGTGCCAAAATTTATTATGCTGGGTGCTGAAGATCCAGTATTACACACCTCTACGAGAGGACAAAAGAAGATTCTGATACTTTTAAACTATGCCTTCAATAGAAAGGCCCTCAAGGACGCAACATCTGAGCTGTTTGATTTTTATCAGACACTGGGAGCAGAGTATAGAAAATATCCTGGCATGACCCATGTTTTTGTCCAAGACGGTCAATTGGTCAATGATGTAAGCCAGTGTATTACCCATCCGATCGCTATTGGTGATGCGGTCAGTTTCCTGAAAAGGTATCTGCCTGGATTGCATATGCCTGGCGGAGCGCAGAGAGAATCAAATGCCTATCGTCAAGATCTTCGAGTAGCATGAAAACACCCAAAGATTTCAAATGCACCAAGTGTGGATTTAGCTGTTTTGTCGGCTCATTTCCCGTTTGTGGAGTCATACATCAGATCACGAGGGCAGGATAGGTATTCCTAATGGGAATTGGATCAGAATTAAATCAACTGGCACGGGACGAATTTTCTAAGTCTCAGATAGTTAAACAAATAACCGCCATTATGGTGAATAGGGATTCAGACCACCACGCGCTAATTTCTGCGGCTATGAATGATAGGTTGGATACCTATCTGGGAAAACTTGAGGAACTCTTGGATAGAATTGAAACCATGCTTGCAGGCACCATTGCGCGGGCAGCTGAGCATAACATAATCCATAAGATAGATGAAGTAAGGAAATTTGTATCCAGTCTTGCAGAAATTGAGTTTACTTTTGATGTAGAAAGATTACGGCAATCTTTAATCAAACTCGACAGCCTGATTCAAACTCTGATATCAAACTATCATGAAAAAGAGAATCGACTATATTCACAAGGAAATATTCAGACCCATTTTGTTCAGAATGTGGGGGATGCTAATTTTATAGCTATCCTTGATATGGAAAAAATACTAAGGAGGGAAAGGAAATACACATTGTCTGAGTCTGAAAGGATGAATCTGGCCTTAACTGATGGCTGGAGAACCTTTTATGGGGGATTGGTAGTTCGGGATGAAAGGGACTTATTCAGAATGATCGATGTATACAACCTCGATTTTAGGATATTATTCCAAGCTTTGTTTGATGTCCAGGATGAAGAATTTAAATTAGTTTATCAGCTTGATTACTTTATCAGGTTAGTTAAAGAGGGGGCACTAGATTATCATGCGGAGAAAACAAAACAGGTAGCTCGCTATCATTCTACCCGGTTGATGAAATTAAGACAGAGACTGAAAGAACATATAGCGGTGAACAATACCAGAACAGGCAAGCTGGATATTTTTGAGGAAAGTTTACGACAGGTGCTTCAAACGAGCAAGAGCATCAGAACTCAGAAATTTGAAGTTAATGGCCTCATCGGCAGGCGATACTGCCTACAAAAAAGCAATAAAGGGATCCTCCTGTTGGGCGGAAATACTGCTTCCTATAGGCAGTACGAACCGATAATCTATAGGTTAGTTTACGATGGGTATGAGGTATTTACCTTAGACCACCCTTACCACGGATTATCTGCTGACGTCAGAGAGCACATGGGATTTACTAGCAGAAGCATATATGATGCAGTTAGACTTATGAGGCAAGGGGGTATTGTCCACGTTGGACTTGTCGGTCACAGCCTGGGAGCTATAGCCGCTTTACATGCTTTAATCGGGTTTGATGAGGCTTTTGAAGGTTATATCATCAATTCATGCAGTTCATTATTGGATACTATGCGAAAGATGGCCGGAAAAGAACGGAGCTTGGTGAATTTAAATGAAACCCTTAAGAAAAACAGGCCACTTACCGAAGATGATACCACATTGTTACAAGAAATCGAAAGGCTTTATTCACACTATGAACAGTTTAAGATAAATCTATACCAGTCTCTGCAAAGAACGAGATTTAAGCTTGAGAAAGGCAGTAGTGCTGTGGGCATCATCGATGCAATGGTTTTGTTAGCCCCCCCTTTCTCGATTCAGGGGGCAAAGCTGGCGCCGGAGTTCTTGATCGGGCGCGCTCCCAATTCGCTTGTCAAATGTCTTTTCAATATTTACATCAATTTACCTGCTTATTTTAATCTCCACCATAAAAAAGATCTTGTTCCGTACGAACGGCCAGGCTTCACCAGCAAGGATATCGAAATAGTTTTCCTTAAAATTCCATTCTCAGACATAGCTGATTTTATGAGATATCTGCGGGCTACCCCCAATCCTTTTGAGATAATGTCTATGATTGATTTTTTTGCAACTCGGAGAAAAGTTCATGGTCATGCTGATTTCTTTGGATATCTGCGCGATAGATTCGTTAAAAGGGTGCCTAAACTATTCCTGTACGGCAAGGAGGATGAATACCACTGGTTAACCAATAGTGGATCATTTATCAAGACCGCTTATGATATGTATCTTGGGCCGAACTCACCTCCGCCAAAAGAATTGCCCCATATTGCACACCACCTGGAAGCACCCGTCATACCTTTCTTGGAATTCGATAAGCGGGGAAGAAAAGCAAGAGTGGCGTATGTACAAGATGAGATTATCGGTTTTTTTATGAAACATTTAGGAGTTGCCAGAGTGAGGATTTCTACTGTTGACCAAATCCTTTCATGATCACTATTGAAAACTTTTATATAATTTAAAAAACAAAGGCAATTGATGAAAACCCCTGACAATTTCAAATGCACCAAGTGTGGATTATGCTGTTTTATCTCTCCATTTCTGAAAGCCGATGATATCAAACGAATCGAAAATGCCGGATATCCTCGCGAACATTTTTTGGAAGAATTAAGGGGCAAGAAATTCATGAAGATGGATGGAGGAAAATGCATCTTCCTGAAAAAGGTGAACGAGGGGGAGTATCTTTGCAGCATCTATGAGCATAGGCCTGAGACATGCAGGAAATATCCTACTGAGGTAGCTGCAGATGGCTGTTGCGCTCCTGCAGGCATGAAATACGATGAGAAAATATTTAAACCGTGGAAATTATTACGCTAATATGCTCAAGAAATCCCAAGGGCTTTCTTTGAATACTATCATAATAGCCGCAATTGTCCTGATAGTCCTAATTGTTTTATGGGCTATCTTTACCGGAAGATTTTCACTCTTCTCCTCTGAATTGCAGGAATGCAGGGGGACTTGCACTTCCTCTTGTGCCTATCCTGATGTGGAAGATCCTAATGGGTACTGCAATCCAGCTGCTTCCACTGCCACGGGCGGCAGGCTATTTGGTTCATTTCCTCAAGTCTGTTGTGTGAAACTATCATGAAAGCAATAGTGTATTGGGTAGCGTTCTTCGTAACTGTTCTAGGAGTTACTGCGGTACAATCAGTCAATCTTGTTGATGATCAGGCTCATTTGATATCGGATGCTGGTTCACTTGAATCCATTCTGGCAGGATATCAAAGCACATCTGGAGACATAATTCTAGTACGGACTTCAATTCAACATCCGACTGATGAAATTGTGCAGGCTGTTATTGACCAGCTTGAGACAGAAGTCGGTTTCTCCTGTGGGTTTATAATCTTTTATTCTGAAGGTGAATGGCTTGAGGTAAGACTTGAGGCTACACCAAAGTGCCAGTATGTGCTCGATAACTTGAATTTCAATACTATCATCCCCCCTACCTTATCATATAAAGACAATAAAGAATACGATGGTTTGTTTAGGTATCTTGCTTACCAGCTGCATAGGCTAAATGAACCTAAAGTACGGGATGTAAGAGAGCTGACCATAGAAGCCGAAAAGAATGCACAGGGAATTGAGTATGGTGGCCTGATAGCTGCCCATGGCAATACAATGACCTTTTCGATATTGTATCCTCAGAAGTTTGGAAGCGCTTCGATCCAAGTGGTGACGAATAAGCAAGGGGGCAAAATTACACTGCCTGATTCATCTTGCAGCATCTCATTTCAACTTATTGAATCAGGAACAGGCAACAGGGGTAACGGTGGCCTGCTGCTTGATGAGGGAAGCTTGCAGACAAGCGGGAAGTTTACCCTGACTTACTATCCACCTAAAGATCGTGCTACTCGGATGGATATTCTTCAAGTATCAATGGATTGTCCTAGTTCTAGTTATGCCAAAAGCAAGAATATACCTGTACAATTCAATCCTCTTGTCTTCTTTGTTCCTGGCTATGGTGGGGGTGAGCACGACTATGACCCCTTACGACAGGCACTCTCACTAGAATATCCTCGTCAGTTTTTCTACATGGATTATCAGGACACTAACCTCGATGATATCCGTAGTAACGCACAACGCCTCTCCCAGCTTATCGATAGAACTGTTAGAGATACTGAGGAACAGCGCCTCTTAAAAGTGGGTAAGATTACGCTGGTAGCTCATAGTGTTGGTGGGCTGGTTGCCCGAAATTACGCTTCTTCCTCTGATGGACACAAACGGGTAGGAAAACTCATCACTGTTTCTACACCTCATCTGGGTGCTCCTCTATTCCAGATTATTGTTGACGCCTGCCCTCCCCCCTATGATAAGCCCGAGCCAGATCATTGTCCGGATTACAACAATCTGGTTGCTGTGTTGCAGCGCTATATGCATCTTCCTGCTCTGTTCGGCAGGCTTGGGGATGTGATTGAACAATTAACTCCTTTCAGTAACTTTGTCATGATGGAAGGCAATACTTTGGATGGCATACCTCTAACCTTCATTGCTGGAAACAAACCCTATGCACCAACCATATTGGAGCATATTGGGACCCTTCAAAACATTGCGGATGCTGCCCAACTTGCATTGATCATGGGAACAGAAGTGCCATTGTCCATGAAAAAAACATTAGATGATTTCCTGAATAGTTTTGTGGCAAAAGACACTGATGGAAGAATCCCTATTACCAGCAGCTTATGGGCGCAAGAAGCATCCGCCATCATAAATCAAGGTAGTACTGCACCCTTAATTCTTCCCTGGGCCTCCCGCAAAGAAGTTGCAGCCAATCATGCCGGTACTGTAAATTCCCAAATCGGACAGGCAGTTATCATCAGGGAAATAAATGACATGCCTTACACCTATGCATCTGTGGGTAGCCCGGTCAATCTGTATATGTATGATCAATATGGCAATGTCGTCGGCGTTAAGGAAGGCAACCGCCGACAGGACTCTCCTGATGCACTCTTCCTTGAGGATGAGCAGCATGCGCAATCCGTCCTCATCGATGGCACTGACAATTATACTTTTGTTGTTGAAGGAGACGGAGATGGCACCTTTTCACTAACTGTAAATCAGCATACTGATACCTCTGACACATCCTATTTCTATGATGAAGTAACGGTGACCCCCCTCACTAAATCCTCATTTGATATGCGTACTACTATGATGCAGGTTGATAGAGAAGGAGATGGTATCATTGATGAGGTCATACCTCCTAGTACCTATACTGCACAACTTCTTCAGGAGCAAGAACCCAATTTTACCAAAGATGTGGTGGTTAAGACTGATCATGTAGAGCCATCTCGTTTACTTTGGATTAGCATTCCTGTTATCTTAGTTGTTATTTTGTCTGTTTTGTTCTGGTGGTATAGGCGAAGGTTTATAAATAGTTAAATGGTTTCCGATGCCTATGAAGAAATTTAACGTTGGCGGCCAGGCAGTCATTGAGGGAGTGATGCTCAGATCTCCGCATTATTACGCAGTTTCGGTGAGAATCCCCCATGGAAAGATAAAAACCAAAACTGCGAAGCTTAAGAGCCAATCAAAATTCTTTAAGCTGCCCTTTGTAAGGGGGATGGTAAGCTTGGTAGATATGCTGGTGCTCGGTATCCAAACGCTCATCTGGAGCGCTAATCAGCAGGCAACCAAGAAGGAAGAGAAAATCAATGCTTCAGAGATATTCTGGACCTTGCTTATTTCCATCGGATTTGCGCTTCTTTTTTTTGTGGCACTGCCTTACATTTTTACTAATCTTTTGGGATTTGCCGAAGAATCAAGACCTGTCTTGTTTAATCTGATAGATGCTGCCATAAAAATAGCCTTGTTCCTGGCATATCTTGCTTTCATCTCAACCATGAAGGATGTCAAGATACTCTTTCAATATCATGGCGCTGAGCATAAATCAGTCTACTGCCACGAGTCTGGCAAAAAACTTACTGTTGCTAATGTCAATTCTTTCTCCACCAAACATCCCCGATGTGGCACCAGCTTCATCTTCATTGTCTTCGTTTTCAGCGTACTCATATTCTCCTTGCTCCCCTTGGCTGTCATTGCACTGTTTCCTGATTTTAACTCATTGTCATTCGGGATACGGAAAGGCATCCTGTTTCCTTTGCGTCTTCTTATGATACCCATCATTGCGGGCTTCTCATATGAGATACTGAAACTGAGTGCAAAGCACCAAAGAAATATTTTCATCAAACTGATTGTTGTTCCAGGACTGTGGCTGCAGCACATAACCACAAAACAGCCCACGAAAAAACAGATTGAGGTTGCCCTTGCCTCCATGAAAGCTGTCCTGGGAAAAGAAGCGAAAGTTATTTAAATCACCATTCTTCTCGAACAGTATGCAGCTTTTCAGCTGACATGAGGTGTAGAAAAATGAAAATACAGTTAGCGATTGTGGCGATGCTTGCTTTGTTTATGGCAGGATGCGCAACACAACCAGCTTCTCAACCAGCAGCAGCTCCTATAGATGATGTTGCAGATGCTCCTGCCGAAGCTCCTGCAGTGGAAGATTCTGCTGTGGCAGACGCACCAGCAGGCGGCGACGTGACATTCAACGGTAGAGGCGGATTTGATCCAGAAACCATCACGGTTGCAGCTGGCTCAAGCATTAGCATTGTGGTCAGGGATGCGGGAAGTTCATCTTATTCCTTTGTAGTAAGGGAGACTGGAGATAAGACGACCCAGGTTGCTGATGGTGAAATCAGTGAGTTGACCTTTGACACCAAAGGAGCATATACTGTGTTGTCCGTACCTTTTTCAAAGAAACTTTCTGTTGAGGTTGAATAAACCTCCTCTTTTCTTTTTTAATCCAAACTTATTTATAGGAGTTCTATCACATTGATCATATGAAGATTGGGTATTTAGGAATTTTGCTTGTATTGCTTTTGGCAGTTCTTGGTTTACTTTTCTACTTATCACAGAATGCGGAACCCCTTTCTGAGCCAATACAACCATCTCAATATGTAATCACTGAAGGTCCTGATACTATTATTGAACAGGTGACTGGCGAATCTGGAATTGAAAGTGTGGGGGTAACCGAAACAGTGCCTGCAGTCATCCATATACTTTTTAACTCTTTCACTCCTAAAATTTTGACTGTTGCCCCTGGAACTACTGTCGTATGGGTCAATAGCGATGTTAACGTACATCAGATAAAGGAACAGTCTGCCCAGAATCTGTTTAGGAGTGACCGTTTGATGCCTAACTCTTCTTTTATTCATGTCTTCAATGAACCTGGAGAATTTCATTACATTGATACTATCAATACCTACATGCAGGGAAAGGTCATCGTAATTGGTCCAAGCCCAATAACCGGCAATGTAATCGGATTTATCCAGAACCCCACTAAAGTAGGCTTGCTTGCATTGTTTGTGCTCACTGGTCTTTTGCTTATTTATGTTATTGAACAAAAGAGGTGAAATCAATTAAAGGAGTGTCCATAGCATTATTCTTCTTAGCAGCTTTACCCTTATCTGTTATGGCAGAGACAACCTATGTCATAATTGCTGACCTTCAATTCCAACCGGTATTTCTCAACATCAGCACCGGAACGACAGTTACCTGGCTGAACTATGACTGGACAGGGTATTATGGCAGACGCCATATTATCGCAGCCCATTATGCAGAGTTCCGCAGCCCTCGGTTAGAATTCAACGATTCATTTTCTGTCACTTTTGATAAACCAGGAACATATAGCTACATAGACCCCATTTATCGTTCTTCAGCAGGCGGAGCCTTTATCAAAAAAGGAGTTATTATGGTTACGTAAACTCCAATAATCCTTTTTGTTGGGCACTACCGAGCAGGGGGATGCCATATTCTCCATCATATCCTGGTTTGACTTTAATTTGTCCTGCTCTATTTTGGATAATTGCCTCAGCACATTTTTCATCAACTACTTTCCCGAGATCTGCCAAAGGCACCTTCTGGAGAACTGCAAGTTCATTGTGAAATTCTTTAATCAATGCGTTGAAGACAGCCCATACCTTCTTGGATGATACTGCAACCCCACATATTTTTGAGATTATCTCTGAAAGTGGGATAAGATGCACATAGGGCTTTGCGTTGGGAGGAGTGAAGCCTAAATCCCTGTCTGCAAGTTCCTCTACCCGGTGGTCAACACCAATAGTCATAAGCTTCCCGCATTTGGGGCATAGCTTGTTATGGTCTTTTGACTGCTGCGGGCTCATGCACACCGCACAATTCCTATGGCCATCAAAGTGATATTTTCCATATGCAGGATCTACTTCAATGGTAGAATGAAGCCCATTGCCTGACCTCAGTGCATTGATTAAGTTGCGGTAGGTCAATTGGGGAATATCAAAGATAGTAGCTTCCCGGCCGATTCGCCACGGCCAAAAACTGTGAGCATCTGATGAGCTTACCAGGGAAAACTTATCCAATGTAGAAAGCCGCCAGTTCATCGGCGGATCAGAGCTGAGACCTGTTTCAAGGGCGTGGATGTGCTTTACCTGGTCCTTAAAGCAGTCTTTTATGCTATCAAATCCCGACATTGACCCAAATAAGCTAAACCAGGGTGTCCAGATGTGGGCTGGTATGATCTCAATGTCTTTGCTGATATTCGTAAGTGATTCAGCTACTTCATTACATGGAATCTTAAAGATGGGCCTTCCATCATAATCTAATCTTCCACGCTTTCCGAAATACTCTGAAATCTGGTCAACCACAGAAAAATCAGGGGCCAATATGACTAGATGGACGCGCCTTCCCTTGCCAAGGTCAGTATAAATGAGTGAAATTTCTGTCTGCAGCATGAATGGCATGCCAGTCTTCGTTTTCAAAATGCCTGTTCCATCTTCTTGAAGGCACTCCTTAAGCTCTTTTATCCAGATCGGATGGGTAAAGTCACCTGTTCCTAGTAGATTGATTCCTTTGATCCGGGCCCATTTCTCTAGGTTTGCAATGTCCAGCTGCTTCGAGGTCGCCCTACTATATTTAGAATGTATATGGAGATCAGCAATCACTTCCATGATGATTTATGCAAGGATGGCTAGTATAAAAAGATTTATAGAAAGGTTTATATAAATCAATTCTTCCCGATAATTCATGAGGATTATGCTTTTATTCGTATGCCTGTTTTTTATAGTTTCCTGTACTACTCAATCCGATGATAGCATTACGATTGTTGATCTCGATTCAGAAAATACTACTCCTGAAACTATATCTGATACTCCTTCAACCAATGCATCTATTAACGAGACCGTGGATATTGTGGTTGAAGCAAATGATGAAGTTCTGGATGAACCAGGGGACAGCTCCACTGGGGACTCCCCTCCCACGGGCTTAGAGATCATTGAAATCAAGGATGTCAAGTTCAATCCGAATAGTATCATCATATCTGCCGGAACAACAGTCAAATGGATACATAATGACCGGTTCGGCAACAATGAGAATATCATCCATCAGGTAGGTCTTTACAAGAAGGGCGAGCTTTTCAATGTGCGCAGCAACAGCCTTAAGTATGGAGAATCTTTCAACTACACCTTCAATGAGACTGGTGAGTATTGGTATATTGATGTGGTTTTTGTTGAGAAGATGCGGGGAGACATAACCGTAGAGTAGCTCTGTAGAAAATCTCATTATCATTCGAGTTAGCAGCTTCAAACCTTTCATTCTGAAGTGCAAATTACTGACATTCTCCGAAGGTGCCATCCCTCTTGTCAGTTCGCTATTTGATTGGATTAGGTTTGACTTAAGGCTGCTAACCTGCATTTTCTACAGAGCCAGATAGGCGGCGTTGCGTGGAAACTCCAACTAATGGTGTTCATCCCAGAATTTAAATTTCTCAAGTATACTCTCAATATTCCCTAAATACCTAATCACTTTTTGTTTTGGTATTAAAGGTTTGATCTCTTCGCCATATACACCTTCGAC
>DATDXC010000047.1:0-4907 GCA_035289425.1 Candidatus Nanoarchaeia archaeon | reverse complement strand
GTCGAAGGTGTATATGGCGAAGAGATCAAACCTTTAATACCAAAACAAAAAGTGATTAGGTATTTAGGGAATATTGAGAGTATACTTGAGAAATTTAAATTCTGGGATGAACACCATTAGTTGGAGTTTCCACGCAACGCCTTTAAACCGCAACCTTTATATATTATTAATATTAAGAATATAGGTAATATTATAAATAACTATAAGATTATTAATATTAATAATGACTCAACCTAAGTTTATCGGGAAAGCGAAAGTGACCAAGCAGGGGCAGGTTACCCTGCCTTTTGAAGGCAGGAAGGATCTCCACATTGACCTGAATTCTGATGTATACTGGTATGAGCTTGACAATGCATTAGTGGTTGTTAAGGAGTTAGTCAACCAAAAAGACCTCAAAAAAGCCATTTTTACGCATAAAAATGAGAAATAATAGAATACTACAACAGTCTCGGAATCAAATCATTAAAGAGTTAGCTCTCATTGAAAAGGCATTCTCCCAGGGAGAAATCAATCCAGAGCAGTATCAGAGCCTGCTCAATCAGACGGAACAGGGCAGGACCCGCCAGGAATGGCTTGCGGTATGCAATCGGAACCTTTCAGCTGCTGAGGTACCTAGACATAGGATTCCAATCGCAATTCTACTCGTATTTCTGGTTGGGTTATTCACTTTTATGGTTACAAAGCCCGCTTTTCTTGGTTATGTAACTGTAATCCACGAGGTAACCTACATCGATGAATTGCACCTCAATCGAACCATGAACTCCCAGGTTGTCTGGTTTGTAGATAATCCCTCAGACATTACCGGAATTAGATTGAGTGGTTTAGCAGGCTATAATACCAGCAGCAGGGTCTATATAGAAAACGAAGATGAGCAATGGCTCTTATTCGATAGCAATGAATTAGAGAATGAGGAAGTGGTCCTTGATATAACCGGAGGAGGCAGCATCCTTGATTATGGTGATGGCTCAAGTTATGATGCAGACAATGATGGCAGGGAGTCATTATCGGGCATAATAGATTTTGAAGTTGATGGTTCAACTCTTAATTACGCCCCAGAAAGGATGTGTACAATCTGGGGAATTGAAAATGAGGAAACTGGCATCACTACGAAAATATGCTTTGGAGAAGAAGCTTGTTGCTCATATAATGATTTTGAATCAACCAGCGAAAACTATGATGATCCATTATACATCAACTATGGGCTGTATGGCGCTGGATGGAATAATGTGGTAACTGCCCAGATATACTTTGTAGACTACAACCTAAGCCTTGAAAATCCCTCGGCAACCATCGATGCAACCAGCGAAGAAAGCCTTGCGGCTCTATTTGTCCCTAACGGAATTGTGTTTACTGCAGAGTGCGTGGAGACCTGCCTTGTTGACGGCTTTGATAAAGAAAGCTACGAGCTCGTCATTGAAACTGATGGGCTCATATCTTTGGATACTATCGCGTATACCACTTCTGAGCGGACAGCTAATAAAGCTCCGATCTGGCAGCAGATTCCTTCATTGAAACTACAGCCTTCCCAGCAGGCAACCATCAACCTTAGCCAATATGCCACTGATTCTGACAATGACGGTCTTATTTTTTCTAGCTCACATCTCGATAATATCAGTATTTCTATTGTGGGCTCAATAGCTATCATAATACCTGATTCAGGTTATATTGGAAAGCAGTATCTATACTTTGTTGCAAACGATTCTGAATCAGTCTCAGTCTCCAATACCCTTGAACTCAATGTAGTCAGCCAAAGGTCTTCTGGGTACTCTGAAGAATTATCCCAAGGCGTTGCGGTCATTGGGAGGCCGGTCAAGTGGACCAAGAAAGTTTCATTTGATAACCCCCTCATCAACGCAAGCGTAAATATATCGGAGAATGCTCTTAATTTTACGGTAAAAAGAGCAGGAATCGGCATCGATGATGAGATTTCAGGTGAGAGTATTCTGGTTACCTATGGTGGTCTCCAGAAGACCGCATCTGAATTCATCAATGATAAAAAAGTGGAGATTATCGATAAGGAAATCGACGCACTCATCGGAGAAAAGAAAGAAGCGGTGCTTGACAAATCAGCATTGCAGACTGTGAATGAACAGCTAATACAGCGGCAGAATGAGAAGAATAAGCTGACTGGCTATGCAATCTCCTCTACTAAGGAAGGATTCTTGTCAAGATTCTTAAGGAACATTTTCAATACCCCTTCGAGCGGCATCTCTATATTGGGCATGGTGGTGGGGGAAGTTACAGAAACAGCCTCCAGCGCCTGTGGGATATCCGTAGAGTATGGGAAACTTATTGTTGTAGACAGCGTATGCAATCCTGTTGAACATGTCAAGGTAAAGCTCATCAGTGATGAAGGGAAATCCATACAATCAGAAAAGACCGAGGAAGATGGCTCTGTCGACTTTTCCGATTATGATGGCAATAAGGTTCCTGCTTCATTTCAAGTCATTCTTGATGGTCAGCAGTATGATCTTGGTTCTTATGAGACTGGGGCGGTTGTCCAGCTTTTATCCTATTCGGGAGGCGTTCTAGACAGCCAGGGGAACCCCATTGAAGATGTATCAATAACCCTCCAGGATATGGAGGGCAACAAAGTCAGTAAAGAGAAAACCAATGAAAGCGGCATTGCCCATTTCGAGGTATTGCCTGGCTCTACCCTCCAGTTCGCAGTTGACTATAATGGTGAAGATGTGACTGAACCCATTACTGTAGCACACAATACCTTCGTTTCCATTCATACCAATTCGGTGGTGTTGACTTTTATGAATCATACTACAGACGTTATTTCCAATTCCAAAGTAACGTTGCGTGACCAAAATGGCAAGAAGATGGACAATGCAAAAACAAACAGCTCAGGCCAGGCAAGTTTTGAGCTGCTGCCTGAAACCAAATTCCAGTTTGAGATCAACTATAACAATTCAGATTTTGCCTCTGATTATTATAATGCCACCTCCAATCTGACTTTTACTGCAGTTTTTGAGAATGAGAATGTAACTTTTACCGAGATTGAGGAAGAAGATGACGAAAATGTAGAGCTCATAATAGCGGAACTAGTGAGCGAGATGGCAGTGGACTATTACACCGATGCCCCCACTGCTCGGGAAGTCAATATGTCTTCTGGTGTCACTCAAATAATTGTGGAATCAGATATCCATTATACCAATATATTGGCTTATTCAAGGGTGAGGCCCGAAACAAAGCGAAATGATATACACTTATACTGGTTGGTGAACAACACAAGAAAGCAAGTTGCATTTGATGCTTTCGATAAAAACAACAATAGCCTGATAGACTACATCCAGTGGATTGTTCCTCGTTTAAGCAACCAAACCTATGAAATAATCCTGATAACAAAGGCATACGAACTGGATGAAAATAGAACTTTAGTAAGGGATGTTTATGATTATGTAAGTACTCAGGACTTCAATTACACAACTATAGAAGCTGGAAACTATGTAAGAGTTACCTTTGAGCAAATCCTGGATAAAACAAAAGATATAACGCTTTATGCAAGAGCCAATAACTCCAACACCTCTCCTAAGATTGAAGTGTATCCGGAGAATAGCTCAACCTTAATCACAACCTTTGAGAACATAAGCGATGCAGCCTATTACCAGGTATTGCTGGTCAACCTCATAAACAACACTGACACCTTTGACCTTAAGATTCTTAATGCTTCTGTTGATATTGATTACATGGTGGATCCAAGCTTGATTTATAAGTATAATGCTAGTACTTCTCTCATCGGCAACGGAACAGACAAATGGAGAAACCACACAGCAGGGTACACTCAGGGAGCAAGCATCTTCAGGAACAAGACAAACTGGACAACTTCAGGATTGCCGTCTGTCCATGCCTACAATTATACTACTGGTTTCTTCAGGACAGGAGTTTTCTACAACCAATCATCTACTTACTGGAACATAACATTAAGCCTGGCTGATTCTGATGGAGATATAACCTGCCTCAACACCTCAGTAACGTGCAATGGCGGAATCAACACCAACTACTCAAAGTTGGTATCCTACTGGGACTTGGATTCTGGAGGCACGAATAGCAGTCCTAATGGCGATGAAAAAGGCAAGAATGATGGGATAAATGTAGGAACAAACAATGCGACAGGTTTAAGCTCAGGGGCAGTAAGGTTCGATGGAACGGATGATGAAATCTATTTACCAAAAGATGATTCAGGAATCCCTGTCGGATATGGGGCAGGTACAATAGTGGGATGGGTTTACATTAATGAGCTTAGCAGAAGACAGGGAATGTTTGGCAGGGAAGGTTCTTTTGTTATTGCAATGGAAGTGGATAATAAGTTTAGCTGGAGAATCGTTACAACAAATAACGCATGGGGGACAGCTTTTGTCGACGCAGATTCGGCAATAACCTCTACGGGATGGTATCATCTTGTCGGAACTTATAATGGTTCTAATTCCAAGATGTATGTTAATGGGGTTTTGCAATCTTCTGTTGCTTCAGCAACAGGTACAATAACTAATCCATTTAGCAGAAGTGTTTCTTTGGGTTGCACACGTTCAACTGGAGACTCAGGCTGTTATGGCCCACAAGCTTTAAATGGTTTTGTTGACGAAGTCCTCATCTTCAACAATTCATTAACAGCCTCACAAATCAAAGACGTATACAAAGCAGGATTAAGCCAGCACGCCGAGGCTAATATAACGCTACAGACAAGGATTGCTGCTCAGTATAATATATCTGATTCTGGATTGGTAGGATTCTGGCCGTTTGAGAAGAACGCTACTGACGTTTCTGCTAATTCAAATGATGGAACACCAGTTGGAGTCACAAACACAACCGATGGTATAGTGGGGAATGCGTATAGCTTTGATGGCGTGAATGACAATATTAGTATTGGAGATATTGATTTTGCAAGTGGAAATATTACC
>DATDXC010000046.1:0-39779 GCA_035289425.1 Candidatus Nanoarchaeia archaeon | reverse complement strand
TATCTGATCTCAACAATTATCGGGTGAAGCTAATTTTTGTAAATGGGGATTCAGTTGCGGTGCCAGGATTACAATCTGTTCCTAATTCAAGAGTAACTGCCATTAAAATATTTGGCAATTCTGAAAAAGGAACTATCTCTTTTTTCAAGAAAAATAGTGCAGGATGGGGCAATGATATTCCGTTTACTTTACCTTACCTCAAAAAAGAAAGCATCATTGGCGCAATTTTTGCGCAGGATGCTGAGAGATACCAATGCGCTATGGATAATGCTATGACCAAAGCAGGTATCATAAGTACAATCTATGACCAGCGGTCTGTAGCACTGGCTGGAACATATGGTAGTGGGAGATGTTCGGCACCGCATTTGACTGCATCTTCTCCATTACCTTACCCATCCACGTTTACGGATACAAATATAAATTCAATCTACAACGCAGAACAAATTCTCAAATCTACAAACGGAAGAGCAAAGCTTGATTCCTGCGCTTTGATATACTAATATGAAAAAAGCACAGCTACAGATGGGAGAGACGATTGCGATACTTATCATCTTCTTCCTGTTTGTCGGTTTTGGCCTTACTTTCTATTTTAAGATTGTTGAAAGCGGAGCAAACACCCAGGCAATCGAAGGAGCTGAGACTGTTGCCGTACAGATAGCTCAACGAGCTTCCTTCCTTCCAGAATTGCAATGCTCTCAGGATAATGTGCAGGAAGAGAATTGTGTTGATATCGAGAAGATTCCTTATGCTACAGATGCAATGAAAAACAGCCAACAATACTTCCCTATTTTTAGATTTAGTACAATTTCTATTATCCAAATTTTTCCTTCTAGTGGGGGCATGTTCCCCACGAACCAAACGATATATCAGGCCAGCCCCGATACTATCTCAAGCAGAAGATCAACATTCATACCTATAACATTAAGAGACTATGTGGAACGGAAATCCTACTTTGGGATAATGGTAGTAGAGGTGTACACCCAGTGAAAAAGGGACAAGCAGAGATGATGGGTTTGGCTGTGATCATTGTACTCATAAGCATAGCCATGGTCTTTGTGCTCAAGTTTGGCATCTTAGACAAGCCCGAGAACACCAAACAGCAATTTACGCAGTCCCAGCTCGCATCTAATTTTATCAATACCTTAATTGATACAAGCACTGACTGCAAAGGACTGCAGATCAAAGAACTATTCCAGGATGTCACTAAAAATCTAGGGGGATCTGGGCATATAATGTGCGATACATCTCGGAATAGTAAATTATATTTAAATGACACGCTGGATTCTATTTTTTCTGACACCTTGGAGAAATGGCGTGTTGCTTACCATTTTGATGCTACTACCAATGGTGGGACAAAGGTATATGCGAGAGGAACTGCTTGCTCAGGCGGCAGAAAATCAGAGCAGTTTCCTATTCCAGTCGATCCGGGTGGCGGCAGCGTGCTCTATCTAACCCTAAATATCTGTTCTTAATGATTCCAAAAGCTTTATAAAACAAAATTGAATCCAAGTAGAGCAAGCCCTTGTAGCTTAGTAATGTTTAAATAGAAGTTCATGTTTCCCTTCTTCAAAACATTTAATAAATATAATATACTCGGTCAAAATGTTTTATAAATTAAAGAAAGGAAAACTGAGAACCCTTCTTAAAAAAGCCATATCCAAATCTGGTTCTGAAAGAAAACTATCTCATCTTATCGGCATCTCCAAGGGTTCAATATATGCTCTTAAGTCAGAAAAAAGAAACCTTTCCCAAACTTATGCAAAAAAGATCTGTGAATATCTAAACGTCAATATGGGGGAATTGAATATACAGAAAACACTATCGGATAATTGGGGGAGGGTAAAGGGGGGAAAACATCTTATTCTAAAGAAAAAGAGAGAAGGAACACTAGAAAATACTCTACGAAAACTGAGAATGTCAAGTTCAGCCTATATGAAAAAATGGCATAAGGAAATGAGAGAGAATCAACCTAAGAAGTATTTTACTTGGCAATATGAACGCTTCAAAAAAATCGGAAAAGGATATCGATTTACATTAAAAAATAATATATTAGTCAGGAACCGGTTAGAGCAAGAAATAGGAAATTTTTTAATAACCGAATTTAATGAAATGGAGTACGAACCTTATTTATTTATTGAAGGAAAGGCGTATTTTCCCGATTTCCGGTATCGAAATGTTATAATAGAAGCAACAGAGTGGAGACATCCAAGCGCTGTTAAAATAAATGCTCTAAAAAAGAAAGTTAGAGACTACAGAAAGCTAGGATACAGGACTATCTTTTTCATACCGAATACACACAGAAACTTTTATAAAGGCCTTAACAGTTCTGTAGTATCAGCTCTACCGGACCTTAAGCAGTTAATTGATGCCCTTGTAGCTTAGACTTGTTTGGGAATACCAGACGGGGAGCAACAGGTAGAGCGTGCGACTGTTAATCGCAAGGTCGGCAGTTCGAGTCTGCCCAGGGGCGTTTTTTTCTCATACGAAATCTTTATAAAAAGGGTAGGTTTCTTCAGCAATACCTATGGCTCCGTAGCTTAGCCTGGTGGCCACTCCTTGTGCGTACACAAGGACGAGTTGGGCATTCGAGCGCTCGACTGATAATCGAGTGGTCCCGTGTTCAAATCACGGCGGAGCCACCTTTTATTTTTCTTTATCCTACTGCCATTTTTTTACTACTCAGAATTGTAACAACTCGAGAGTTTATTATATCATTAACTACCATAAAGTTTATATATGAGTTGCCCTCTAAACGAATCAGACATTTTTGGATGGAGGGGATTTATTATGAAAAAAAAGATGGTGGCTGGCCTACTATTGGTTCTACTGTTTAGCTCATTTGCTGTAAGCGCATATGCTTTTGATTTCACTGGATGGCTCCGTAGCATACTGGGAATCAAAGAAACCCCAGAAGAACCTACTGAACTCTTTGTTCCTATCGAAGATATATCTGTAGAAAATGGTTCTGAAGATACTACTGTAGAAGAAAGTGCTGAGGATGTAGTTGTGATCGTGCCTGAGGATACTGAGCCAGAGCCTGGCACTCTTATAATTGTTGAAGAGACTGACCTAGTAGATCTGAGCATAGATGCTGCTGATCCTGATGAAGACACCTTGGCATATGACTATACAAGCCCCCTTGATGATAAAGGAACATGGCAGACGACTTACGGGGATGCCGGTGAGTACACTGCAACCGTAACTGTCTCTGATGGTAGCCTTTCTGCTTCAGAAGATCTCCTGATCATTGTCAATAAAAAAGAAGAATCACCAGTCTTTGATGATTTTGAACCCACTTCGGCAAGTGTATCTGCACAAGAAGATTCCTCTTTAGAGTTCTCAGCAACAGCATCTGATCTGAACGACGATCCACTTACTTACGCATGGGAGCTTGATGGGGAAGATGTATCGAGCGAAAACAGCTTTACTTATGATATAACCTATGACGATGCAGGCAGCCATACAGTTTCCTTATCAGTTTCCGATGGCGTCAGCGAGGCAACCCAGACCTGGTCTGTGGATATTGCTAATGTGAATAGGATGCCTCTGCTTGAGAGTCTTAGCGATGTGACAATCAAGGAAACCCAGATAGTAAACCTTGACCTTTCTGCAACTGATCCAGATGGAGACACTATCTCATTCGATGTTTCAGATCCTATCGGAGATGATGGCGTTTGGGAAACATCATATGATGATTCTGGCACGTATGCAATCACAGTCACCGCAAGCGATGGTGATCTAGAGGCAAGCCAAACCATCACCCTCATTGTAGAGGATGTTAATAGGCCGCCTGTAATCAAAGAGATAACTCAAAAGTAATAATTTGGGGGGAATATGAGGAAGTGTTTTGTTTTACTTGTATTGGTATTACTTTCCCAGGTTGCCTTCTCCCTTAATACCTTTGAATTTCAAGAGACTGATCTGGTTGGGCTTATTCCTGAAGGTGACGATCCGGACAATGATAAAATTACCTATTCTTTTTCTTTACCTTTGAATACAAGTGGGGAATGGCAGACCGATTATGGCAATGCTGGCAATTATTCAGTGATGGTTACTGCAAGTGACGGAAACCTTTCTACTTCAGAAGAAGTCTTGCTTATCATAACCAAGAAAGAGGAGCCACCTCAGATCGAGTCTTTTTCACCCGTAGATGATGTACCCATAAAGGAAGGCACTTCTCAGGAATTTACTATTGAGGCCAGCGACCTAAATCAGGACAAACTTTCTTTTGTATGGTATGTAGATGAAACTGTCGTTGAGGAAGGACCTTCGTTTAGTTATGCTCCTTCTTATTTTGAACAGGGAAGCCACACCATCACTGCATTGGTCAGTGATGGAGAACTCAAGGCAGAGCACACTTGGCAGGTAGAGGTTGAGGATGTGGACCGGTCATTCTTACTTGATTCCTTTGAGGATATACTTGTTGAAGAAACTGAAACTGTTACGCTTCAGCTTCCTGATTTTGAAAAATACCAATTAAACTATTCCATCTCAGATCCGATAGGCATTGATGGAATCTGGGAAACCACTTATGACGATGCAGGCGGATATGAAGTTACCATTCGTATAGAAGAAGGCACTTTTGTTACAGAGAAACAGATACTTATTGTGGTGAAGAATAAGGACAGGGCACCCCACATCGAGCCCATATCGGATGTTAGAGTTCGGGAAAATAATTATATTGAAATCAGGGTGAATGCAACTGATCCAGATGGGGATACAATAGACCTTACTGCAGAAGGGCTTCCTGGAGGAGCGACCTTTAAAGATGGGGTCTTTCGTTGGACCATTGGGTATGATGCTGTTGTGAAGGAAGACCTCTTAAGCGAGGTTATGGATCGGTTCCATCTCCTTTCTAAGCAGTATGCTCTCATTTTTGTTGCTGCTACCGGCAATAGTTCAATTAAAGAACAGGTATCAATCACTGTTCTGGATGAAAATCGTAGGCCGGAGATGCCAGATTTAGCAGACATAAATATCAATGAAGGAGATACACTGCATATTGTTGTTGATGCTGCTGACCCAGATGGGGATTCTTTGTCCTATCGTTGTTCTGGCTGGATAAATGTATGCGACTACACCACTGATTTTGATGATGCCGGAACTTATGTAGTAACGGTTACTGCCAGCGATTCTTTTCTCTCTGACTCAAAGGATATTTTGATCAAAGTCCATGATGTTGACAGGAGTCCTCAACTATCATTGTCTCCATATACCGTGTCTGAAGGCAGTGAGCTCAAATTTAGGGCAGAGGCAACTGATCCCGATTCTAAGAATCTTACTACTGAAATTATCAATGCTCCTGAGAACTCAACCTTTGAAAATTCAATCTTTAGCTGGGTACCTCCCTACAGCTTCACCAATGATCAAAAGAGCTTAAACCTCACTTTCAAGGTATCAGATGGCACTTCGACCATTACTTCCATTGCTCCTGTTTCTGTCTTTAACACCAATACTCCTCCTCAGATACTGAACATAAGCCCAGTGAAAGAATTTACAACTTATACAGGCAATAAGGTGCAATTTTCTGTCGAAGCTTTGGACATGGACAACGATACTCTGCAGTATCTCTGGAAGTTCAGTGCTTTGAGCAGCCATGATGGCGGAGCAACACATACAAGGACATTTAGTTCTGTGGGGACCAAAAAAATCTCTCTTAAAGTATCTGACGGCACGCTTCAAGATGAAGCAACATGGATTGTTCACGTGGTTTCTCCTGAAGAGTATCTTGCATTAATACAAAGAAATAAATAGACCTGAAGACTGCTTTTTTCTATGACTCTGATCAAGCTCATCAGTGACACCCTTGCTATGGGTAAGCAGGCATTGGTTTTTGTTAACACTAAACGAGGCGCAGAAAAGGCTGCTGAAGAACTAGCTCATTCTATACGTAATGTACAATTAACTGAACTTTCAGCTGAGATATTACATGCATTGTCCAAGCCAACCAAACAATGCGAGCGCCTTGCCAGGACCATAGAAAAAGGCATAGCATTTCATCATGCAGGATTGGTGCAGAAGCAAAGAGAGCTTATTGAAGACAATTTCAGAACTGGAGATATAAAAATAATATGTGCCACACCAACTTTAGCTATGGGTGTTGACCTTCCTGCATTTAGGTCTATACTTAAAGATCTCAAGCGCTACGGGCATCGTGGTCTTGAGTATATCCCTGTTTTGGAATACATGCAGATGGCAGGCAGAGCAGGCAGGCCAAAATTTGATTCCTATGGTGAGGCTATCTGCATTGCGACGTCTGAAGCGCAGAAGGATGAACTGATCGAACGCTATCTTAAGGGGGACCCTGAGGACATTTTTTCAAAACTTGCGGTAGAACCTGTGCTGAGAATGTATGTGCTGAGCCTTTTGGCAGCAGGTTTTGTCCGGACGAAGAAGCAACTTTTTGACTTTTTCAGCAAGACTTTTTTTGCCCACCAATTCGAGGATCTGGGGAAGATCAACGCACTGATTGAAAAGATACTCCAATTGCTGGAAGAATGGGAATTCATCACTAGTTCAGGAAGCCAGGATTTTACCAGTGCACTTGATTTGGGCAATGAGCACTATAAAACATCCCTCATGGGTAAACGGGTGGCTGAGCTCTATATTGATCCTTTGACAGCGCATGAGTTTGTGTTATGCCTGCAAAAAGCAGCTTCCATGAAGACGACTGACTTTTCTTTTTTACAGATGGTTTCTTCCAGCCTGGAAATGAGGCCGCAGCTGAAGATGAGGGTGAAGGAATCAGAGGAAATCCAGCAAGAGCTGATGAAGAATGAGGAATTTCTCCTAGCAGGAGAGCCTAGCCTCTATGATTATGAGTATGATTCCTTTCTCGATTCGATAAAGACTACACTTTTCTTTTCTGAATGGATCGATGAGAAAGATGAGGAATATCTTTTGGAACGGTTTAACATACGGCCCGGAGAAATACGGGTCAAGCTCGATATTGCCGATTGGCTCCTCTATACTTCAGAAGAACTGGTAAAAATACTTAATTTTAAGCCTTTGATAAAAGACCTTTCTAAACTACGCATCCGGATACAAAATGGCGTTAAGGAAGAACTGATACCTTTGCTTAAATTTGAGCAGGTTGGCCGTGTAAGAGCCCGCATTTTATTCCGGAATGGCATCAAGGATGTTGCTGATGTGAAGAAGGCTGATTTTAGCACTATGGTTTCTTTATTGGGGAAGAATGTGGCGATCATTGTCAAGAAACAAGTGGGGCAGGATTTCGCTAAGATTGAGGTCAAGGAAAACAAACGCAAAGGACAAATAAGTCTTAGGGACTATTAATCTCTCCACTATCTTACGCATTTTTGCTCCTGCAAAAATGCTGGGCTGCGTTTTCATGCATCCATACGTTTCACAAAAGATTAAAAAGGAGCATAGGACAACTATTCTTATAGGCCCCTGTAGTATAGTGGATCAGAACACGAGATTGCGGTGGAATTCGCAAACATCTTGAGACCCGGGTCCGATTCCCGGCAGGGGCGTTAAAAACATTAATTTTTTCATCAAAAACAGATACCTTTTTTGTCACCAGGTTGGGACATTCTTCTGGACGGCAAATGATAATGTTTAAATAATCATCATTAGTTCTTTACTAAAAATAGTTCCTGTTGGTGAGGATACATGCAAAAACTCCAATTACACAATTCGACAGCAGATACTTACATTCCGGTTAGTATTGGAGTTCCAGTCACTCTTGAAAGTGTAACTCACATGGGTGTTGGCGCTCACCAGGATGACCTTGAAATAATGGCTTATCCTGGGATTCTTGCTTGCTATCGTCGACCAGATTTATGGTTTGCTGGTGTAACCGTAACCAATGGTTCAGGAAGTCCCCGTGCAGGGATGTACACCCAATTTACAGATGAACAGATGATGGTTGTACGGAGAAAAGAGCAGCGAATCGCTTCTGAAGTAGGTGAATACTCTCATATGATTCAGCTTGATTATCCTAGTTCTGTTGTAAAAAATCCGTCGGATACCTTAGTTGCAGAGGATCTAGCTGAATTATTTCACTTAATGCAACCTGATGCGGTGTATACCCATAATCCAGCTGACAAGCATGAAACCCATATCGGAGTTTTTGTGAATGTTGTCCAGGCTTTGAGATCCCTTCCAGAGACCGAAAGACCGCAACGCTTGTATGGGTCTCAGGTCTGGCGTGACCTTGATTGGATGGACGACAAGGACAAGGTTCGGTTGAATACCAGCGGCCATCCAAATCTGGCTGCGGCGTTGTTTGGTGTTTTTGATTCCCAAATTGAAGGTGGTAAGAGATATGATCTTGCGACTACAGGGAGATGGGCAGCTTGCGCCACCTATGATGAATCACACGGTGTTGATACAACAACATCCCAAACATTTGCGATGGATTTGACTCCGCTTATTACGGAACCGACTAGAGATATTGCTGATTTTGTATCTACTTTTGTAGCCAAAATGGGCGTTTCGGTTAGTGCTGCTCTACAAAAACGAATTACAAAGGGATAAGTTTTACCATGGCAACTCCCGCATTCGGTCAAAAATTACATGTTGATAATTATCTAGATTCAGGTTTCCTTTCTGCAGCTCAGTTCCATAGGGAGTATCATGGATTAGTAAGAGAATTGCACAACCCGGTACATGTCGGTTTTGCTTTACATCAACAGCCTGACAGAAAAGGCAGAGAGATTATTACCATGTATGAACTGGATATGCTACCTGACAATTGTCGTAATCGGGAGTTAAATTTTCGGGTGGCAGAAAGAACCCTCAAATATCTTTTGTGGCAGCGGGGAGGATGGAAAGCTTCTTTTATGGGTCCTGAAGATGTGGCATATTATTTAGGGAGCGTTTATGATGCAAGAAATGCGTATAATTGGCTTACCGGAACATATGCTCAAAGAGATGATTGGGGTATAACTCCAGTTGATCGAGAAAAAGCCATTGGAATGATGGGTATCATGTTTTCAAACGCCGCAAGAATTCATAAGGCGGATATAGCGATGGATGTTGCTACCCTAAAAAAAGTTATTGCTCACAGATAAAAAATTCAATTATTTTTTCAAATAAAATATTAATAAGGGGATTTAAATGGCATCAAAAAGACTTTTATTACAAAAACCAGCAATAGTTCCACCACTCCATCCTCGGTTTATCCCAGTTTCTTTAGGAAATACTGTATTTGAAGAAGCCGCCGAAAGCTCAAGTGGTTATAAAATTAGAGTTGCATATCAAAGAGATGAAAATCAGATTGTTCACAGTACTTTTCATATCTTACCACAATGGCATACACATGCAGATGATAACCTTGAATTTACTGTTGATCGCTTAACATCAGATATAATGGTTTTTGGAGCATCAGACGTTTATTTCAGTGGACCCCCAGATTTAGGTGCTCAGCTTAGATCTATATTTTCTCCTGGTGCAGGAAGGCATTGGGTTGCAGAGGTTCTTTCAAAACAATCGTATGGTCATTTTAGTTTTAATGTTGTCGCTCCACAAGAAATTCCTGAACAACATGAGGATCTATTTGGGGTAGGTGGGCGATTAGAGGGCCGTGTTATCGCTTTTGATTTGGGGGCAAGCAACTATAAAATGGGAGCTCGTAATGGTGATAAGATTGTATTTTTGGGAAGATTTCCTTGGAAACCAAAAGAAACTAATGATCCAGAGGTACTTTATCAGGCTCTGCGAAAGGGATTTTTAGCAGCAAAGGAAGCATTACCTGACTATGAATCAGTTGATGGGAGCGCTTCTGGAGTGTGGGTTAGAAATCGTTTGAAAATAGGAAATATGGCAAGGACAGTAGGCATAGAAAAATTCAATTCTGTGATAGACAGACTTGAGAGAGAGTTTGGCGTTGCGTTTACTATACTCAATGATGGCAATATAAGCGGGCTTGGCGGCGCTTTGTTTATTAAAGGAGCTCGTGGAGCTTTAGCTGAGACATTTGGGTCTGATGAAGGAGGAGGATATGCAAATTTAGACGGTAAAATGGATTCAAGACTATGGGAGTTAGCTTTTCCAAGGGTTGACCGATATCTTTATGCTCCTACCGATGATTGGAGCCATATGCCTGGCATAGGCGGGTTGTACCATTCCCAGAGAGCCATAACTTATCTTATCCCGCAATCCGGAATAAAAGATACCGAGATTCGTGACGCATTAAGAAAAGTGGATTATCAAGGATATTCTTATAAAGAAGGAGACGAAATTAAACCTGACTGTGCACTTATAGCTACCCGGTATATGGCTCAGAATGGTGATGAGAGAGCAAACGATATTTTTAGATCAATAGCAATTATCTGGGGTTACTCACTTCCTGAAAGATTAAGATATTGTGATGCAAGCCATGTTGCTATAATGGGCAGAGTAGCAGAAGGAATAGGCGGGGAGATTATAACAGCGGGAGCACAAGAAGTTCTAAGTTCATTCGATAGATATAGGCATGTACATATTGTTAATACAGAAGCATCAGGTTATGCGCAGATGCTTCATCCTATTGTAACTAGTGCTGCAAAACAATTTGAAATGCCTACCGCAGATGTATTCCAGGTAATTGCCGCAACAACTTTATCTGGTGCAAAGAAATAATTTCATCTCTTTTTCTGCCCATAATACAAATCTTCAACCATCGTTATAGTCGAAACTTCAGATGGATCCCTGTCTAATCTGAGTGTGACTAACCTTGGAAACCTCAATGCATACCCGGACGAATAGGTTGGTGATTTCTGGATTTCCTCATACTTGACTTCGACTACTATCTTGGGTTTTATCAAAACCGCTTTTCCATCCTCAGATTTTATGAACTGCTTCAATTCTTCTGTCAGCTGATTGAAGCTTATGCCTTCTTCATCTTTTTCTTTGATGCCGGTGCCGACCTTACCAACTTCTAGAAAATTACCCTCTTCATCAACGCATGCCAAGGTGAATGAGCTTAACCAAGAAGATCTTTTTCCCTCGCCCCACTCAGCGCCCACAATCACCAAATCAAGGGTTTCCATGACTGGCTTTAATTTTACCATATAATTAACTCTGGCGCCAGGCTTATAGGGCGCTTCCAGGTTCTTAATCATTATACCCTCATTTCCTGCGGCCAAACTTTCTTGGTAGAATTTCTCAATTTCTTTCTCCTTTTCGGTGATAAGGTTCTTTACCACCAGGATTTTTCTCTTTTCGTTAGAAACAATACCCTCAATAAGTTTCCTTCTCTCCTGGAATGGCTTTTTTATCATGCTTTTGCCATTATAATAGAGGATATCAAAAATATTAAGCTCTACCGGGAATTTCTTTGCAATCTCATCAATATCATATTTTCGCTTGATTCGCTGGGATATTTTCTGGAATGGCAGGTAATTCCCCTTTTTAGGGTCATACCCTGCTGCTTCGGAATCGAGAATACAGCTTTCTGCTGCTACATGCTTTTGGATGTGCTTCACCACATCGGGGAATTGGGAGGTGACATTTTCAAGCCGCCTGGTGAACAATTCTATATGGCTCCCTTTTTTGTGGACTTGTATTCTAAAACCATCAAGCTTGAATTCCACGTCAACAGGCTTGCCGCATCTTTCAAATGCTTCAGTGCTATCCTTTACCTTAAGTGCAAGCATGACCTTTAAAGGCCTGAATACCTCAATAGATATGTCCTCCAGACCCTTTAGACCATACTTCTTAGCAGATTCTGCTACAACCGAGAAATCATTGGTCATGTCATAGGCTCTCTGGACTGCATCAACATAGATAGTATAGGTTTCCCTGTCAGGAATCTCTATTTGATTGTCAACATATTTTAGACGTATTTTGTCTGAGAAAAAAGCCCAAGTAATGGCATCCCGTAATGATCCCTCACCCACACCAACCCTGAGATCTTCGAGCAAGGTCCGAATAATATACCGAGCCTCTGTTGGGCTGGCTGATGTCAAGAGCTCTGCCACCAGCTGCATTTTTCTGTCCACTGAACCATGCCCTTCAAGCTCTGCTAGTTTCCTAATATTGTCAAACACTTTCCCTACAGACAGAGGAGATTGCCGCAAGGTAGCTTGCTTCTTCCTGCCAACCATGTTTTCCGCAGAAGTGCCCAGATCTCCTGTTTCTTTCCAGGATTGCTCAACTTTCTGAATCTGAATTCCAGTTGCAATAGAAATTGCTTTCAGCACTAACCTTGATGCAATCCCAATCTTGCGTTCATCCCAGTTCGGGAATACCTTTCCCTGCAACAAGAGAACAACTTTCCCCATATCAGTCGTATCAATTTCCTTAAGAAATTCAGAGATGATTGCGGTCTTTTCAAGACGCTTTGTTGTCTGTTCCAGTTTTCGATAAATCCCGACTAGACTTTTGTATTCCATCCAAAACTATTATATATAAGTACTTATATAAATACGTTGTCCAAATGGATGCATTAGAGGCTATTCAAACCCGTCGGTCTATACGCAAATATAAAGATAAGGCTGTCGAATGGGATAAGATTGTAAAGATCATTGAAGCTGCACGGATGGCCCCTTCTTCTGGAAACTTACAAAACTGGCGTTTTATAGTTATCAGGGAGCCAGCTAACCGCAAAAGAATCGCTGATGCATGCACTGATCAAGGATGGGTCACTGACGTCCCTATCCTCATCGCAGTGCTCGCAGATCCTGATCAGGCAGACAAGATGTATGGCCCCCAGGGAAGGCAATTATACAGTATACAAAATTGCGCTGCTGCCATAGAGAATATGCTCATTGCTGCTACTGCCCTTGATTTAGGTTCCTGTTGGATAGGCTCTTTTGAAGAACATAAAATACGGAGTGCACTACAGCTGCCAGAACATGTTATACTTCAAGCGCTAATTGCTATAGGGTATGCAGCCGAGAGTCCGCTGCTTCCACAAAAGAAACGCATCGAGTGGATCACCACATTGGAAAGATGGGCTGGCAGGAGAAAGACTCCTATGCGGGGCTACCTCAGCGAAGTATGGCCTAAGATCATTGAGGGAGCAAAAGAGCAGATCCAGAAGAAGATCAAGAAGCTGAAATAACCAGGCACAACCTTTATAAAGGGCTCCCTGTTTCTAAGCGTAATTAGCCCGAGTTCACGCGTCAGGGTTGCTAGGTTCTCGGCTAGGTATATATATGGAAGAAAAGAAAGAAACTATAGAGTTTAGGCATATAGTACGTATTGCTAATACTGATCTCCTTGGTAATCGACCACTTCAATTTGCCTTGAGAAAAATCAAAGGAGTCAACCATATGATTTCTCATGTGTTATGCACACTTTCCCACGTGGATAAGAAAAAGAAAGTGGGAGAGCTAAGCGATGATGAAATTAAAAGGATTGATACTATATTAAGAGACCCGATTGCCGCCGGAACTCCTCCCTGGATATTGAACCGAAGGAAGGATTATGCGGACGGATTGACCAGGCATATCATCTCTTCTGATTTGGCTTTTGTACAGGATAACGATATAAAACGACTGAAGAAAATCAAGGCATATCGAGGAATACGCCATTCGCTTGGTCTTCCAACGAGAGGCCAGCGAACTAAGGCTAATTTCAGAAAAAATAAAGGTAAAGTTCATCTTGGCGTGAAGAAGAAAGAAGGCGCTAAGACCGGAAGGCCATAAACATGGGACTAAAAAAATCAAATATTTTTAAGTCCCTGTTTTTTACGGAGTAAAAAATGGGAGATCCAAAGCGAAGGCGAAAGCAGTACGCAACACCAACACATCCCTGGCAGAGAGAGCGTATAGAAGAAGAACGGGTTCTTATGAGTGAGTATGGGCTTAAGAATAAGAGAGAGATATGGAAAATTAATACCTTGTTGCGAAGCTTCAAAAGCCAAGCGAAAAAGCTTATCGCATCATCTACGCTTCAATCAGAAAAAGAGAAAGTACAGCTTATTGCCCGACTTACTCAACTGGGTCTGATTGAGGGGACTGCCAAATTAGATGACCTGTTAAGCATAGAACTCGATGCCCTTTTTGGAAGACGGCTTCAGACGCTTGTCTATAAACATAAACTTGCCCGTACCATCACCCAAGCCAGGCAATTCATCATCCATGGCCACATTGCAGTTGGAGAGAAGGTTATTGCAGTTCCCAGTTATTTGGTACCATCAGCAGACGAATCAAAGATAGTCTTCAGGCCGTCCTCTTCTCTTTCAAGCGTAGATCATCCTGAAAGAGTTGTAGTAGAGTCTAAAAAAGAACCAAAATCAGAATCCAAAGGGACTGACGATACAAAGAAACCAAAGCGGAAGAAAACCTCTGATAGAAAAAGCCCCCCAAAAAAGGCTCCCAAAGAGGCTTCCCATGCCAAAGGTGAACCTAAACAATGAGCAGGGACTTAATCAGGTGGGGAGTTGCGCATATATACTCTTCATACAATAATACTATCATCCATATTACTGATATAACCGGTACTGAAACTATCGCACTTGCTTCCGGCGGACAAGTCGTGAAGTCTGATCGAATGGAAAGCAGCCCTACTGCTGCGATGCTTGCAGCGAAAAAAGCTGCAGAGATCGCGCGCGACAAAGGCATAAGCGGAATTCATGTTAAGATAAAAGCTCCTGGTGGGCATAATGGGCCTTCCACACCTGGCCCTGGTGCTCAAGCAGCTGTAAGAGCGTTATCCCGAATGGGATTGCGCATGGGGATCATTGAAGATGTCACTCCCATACCACATGATGGATGCCGCAAGAAAGGTGGCAGAAGGGGAAGGAGAGTTTAGAGGTGAATGTGATGGAAATCCGATTGCTTGAACAGGACAAGGAAAAGCTTTCATTTCTTCTTAAAGGAGCTACTGCTGCCTATGTCAATGCTTTGCGAAGATATATAATGGAAGAAGTTCCTGTCATGGCAATTGAAACTGTGGAGTTCAGGAAGAACAACTCAATACTCTATGATGAAATGATTGCCCATCGGCTTGGCCTGATACCGCTTACCACTGACTTAAAATCATACAACCTTCCTGAAAAGTGCAAATGCGAAGGCAAGGGATGCGCCCGCTGCCAGCTCTCCATGACGCTTAAGACCAAAGAATCAGGCATTGTGTATGCGTCTGAGATAAAGAGCAAGGATTCAGCAATCAAACCAACACATCCTAAGATGCCCATAGTAAAGCTACTCAAAGGACAGAGCCTCGAATTTGAAGCGACTGCCCAATTAGGAAAGGGTAAGACCCACGCAAAGTGGAGCCCTGGTTTGATATATTACAAGAAGAGATGCACTTTAGAAATCAACAATTCAAAAATTTCCGATAAACAAATGTGCGTTGACATGGTTCCTAAGGGAATACTGGTTCTTGAGAATGGCCAAGTGGCTGTTGTCAAAGAACATGTCCTGGATGTGGATCTTTGTGATGCTGCTGCTGAGGCATTTCCTGAAGGAATCATTATCACACCTACGGACGATTTCATACTATACATGGAGTCATGGGGACAGATTGACTGCAAAAAAATCATGCTTGAAGCCATAAACGAATTCAATGAACAATTAGGAGAGTTTCAGGAAAAGGTGAAAGCACTCAAATAAAGACTGCTGCGGGAGTGCCGGAGCGGTCAAACGGGTACGGTTGAGGGCCGTATGGCTTAGTGCCTGCGCGAGTTCAAACCTCGTCTCCCGCATTAAAACAACACCATGAAAAGAACTGGACCATCAAATCCGTTGCTGCGGAACCTAATAGAAGAGATGAAGAAAGCTTCCCTAGACCAAAAATCAGCTCTCTGGGGAAGAGTGGCATCTGACCTCGAACGGCCAAGCAGACAGCGGAGAATTGTAAATCTAAGCAAAATCAGCCAGTATGCTAAAGATAATGAGACTGTGGTTGTTCCAGGCAAGGTGCTCGGTACCGGCGTATTGGACAGGAAATTGACAATTTCAGCTTTTCAATTTTCCTCTGGTGCTATGGATAAAATCAAGAAGACCGGCGCTAAAGTAATCCCTCTCTCAGAGCTTATCAAAGAAAGTCCCAAAGGCAAGAGGATACGGATCATAGGATGATAATCGACGCAACAAACCTCATATTAGGAAGATTAGCTAGTTTTGCGGCTAAGAAATCATTGTTGGGAGAGACAATTGAAATTATAAACTGCGAGAATACAGTTATCAGCGGCAGAAATCTTGTGGAAAAATATCTCATCAAGCAGAAGCGAGGAACCCATAAAGGGCCGTTCTTTCCTCGGCAAGCTCATATGCTCGTGAAGCGGACAATCAGGGGCATGCTGCCTTACAAACAATACCGGGGCAAACAGGCCTTGGGCAGGATTCAATGTCATATCGGAAAGCCAGATAGTATCACCGGAAAGGCAGAGACCCTTAAAGAAATCGATGTTACTCAATTAGGAATCCCTTACTTTATGTCTGTGGGAAAAATCTGTGAACAGCTTGGTGGAAAATGAAAACAATCAATACATCAGGAAAGAGAAAAAGGGCCATAGCAAGAGCGACCCTTCGAGAAGGCAAAGGCCTTATCAGGATTAATAATGTGAATATTGAGCATTATCAACCAACCTTGTATCGGTTAAAGCTCCGCGAGCCGCTCCTGTTAGCAGGAGATGCAGTAGGCAGCCTTGATATTGATGTCCGTGTCGCAGGCGGAGGCATAGCCTCACAGTCTGATGCTGCACGGCTTGCTATCGCTAAGGCATTGATTGCCCACTCAAAGAATGATAAATTAAGGGAGCAATTCCTGAAATATGACAGGACCCTGCTCGTCGCAGATGTCCGCAGGAAAGAGACACATAAGCCCAACAGGCACGGTAAAGCCAGGGCCAAGGTTGCAAAAAGCTACAGGTGATGCTACAATGATAATACCTATACGATGTTTTACATGCGGCAAACCAGTCGGACATCTCTGGGAAGATTTCCAGGAAAAGGTTTCCAAGGGAGCAGACCGGAAGAAAGTGCTGGATGAGCTTGGTTTGGACAGGTACTGTTGCCGCGCATTGTTTTTAGGCCATGTGGACCTGATAGACAAGGCAGCTTCCTTCAAGAAGTTTTGATTACATTTAAATAATCTCCACTATTTCTTACGCCTATGGTAGATTTCAATGCTATTACAAAAAAATGGCAGCAGAAATGGGAAGAAAGCGGGATATTCAAGGTAAGTGAGGATTCTTCTAAGAAGAAATATTATGTGCTGGAGATGTATCCTTATCCTTCAGGCTCTGGCTTGCATATGGGCCATGCCCGGAATTATTGCATAGGCGATGCGTTTGCGCGGTATAAGCGCATGAACGGTTTTAATGTATTGTACCCCATGGGATATGATTCTTTCGGATTGCCTGCTGAGAATGCAGCCATAAAAGCAAAGTCTCATCCTAAAATATTTACTGAAAAAGCTATTGAGAATTTCATAAGGCAGCAGAAGGCTCTTGGCTTGAGCTATGACTGGAGCAGAATGATCGCTTCCCATAAGCCCGAATATTACAAATGGGACCAATGGATATTCCTGCAAATGTACCACAAAGGCTTGGTCTATAGAAAAAAGTCTGCAGTCAACTGGTGCAGCAAATGCAATACTGTCCTTGCAAATGAGCAGGTCCATGATGGCAGATGCTGGCGGCATGAAGATACTCCTGCTGAAGTCAAGGACCTGGAGCAGTGGTTTATACGAATCACTGACTATGCAGAGGAGTTACTCAGTGGCATTGATGATTTAAAGGGGTGGGCTGAAGATGTTAAGATAATGCAGCGGAACTGGATCGGGAAAAGTGAGGGAGCAACAATCGAATTCCCTATTGAAGGATCCAATCAAAAGCTCATTGTCTTCACTACTCGGCCGGATACTTTTTTCGGAATCACTTTTTTAGTATATGCTCCTGAGCATCCAGATGTGATGGATCTGGTCAAAGGGACTGCTTATCAGGATAAGGTAAAGAAATTTGTAAATAAAATTGTTCTCGAGGATAGGTTTCAAAGGACTGCTGTTGACAAAGAGAAAGAAGGTATGTTCATCGGCAGGTATGCCTTGAATCCCATCACTCATGAGAAGATACCTATCTATATCGCTAATTTTGTACTGTATGAATATGGAACCGGCGCCATCATTGCAGTTCCTGCACATGACCAAAGAGATTTCGAGTTCGCAAAAAAATATAAAATCCCCATAAAGCTTGTTATCAATCCCTCTGATTTTGACCTGAACCCTGAAAAAATGAGCAGAGCCTATGTATCAGATGGCACCATGATCAATTCAGGAGAGTTCAATGGCATGAATAATAGGGAAGCGATTCCAGAATTTATTGAGTTCTTTTCTAAAAATAAGATCGGGGGAGCAAAAACCCATTATAAGCTGAGAGATTGGCTTATTTCTCGACAAAGATTTTGGGGATGCCCTATCCCGATGATCTATTGCAGCAAGTGCGGGATTATTCCTGATGAAAATATTCCCGTAAGATTGCCTGAGAATGTCACTTTTGGCGGTAAGGGGAATCCGTTAGAAAATTGCAAGGAATTTGTTGATGTTGCCTGCCCACAATGCAAGGGAAAGGCACGTCGGGAGACCGATACCATGGATACGTTCATCGATTCCTCCTGGTATTTCCTGCGCTATTGCGATCCGCACAACGACAAAAAACCATTTGATGTAGGAAAAGCAGGATACTGGATGCCCATCGACAAATATATCGGTGGCAAGGAACATGCTACCATGCATCTCATCTATTTTAGGTTTTTTACTAAATTTTTACGTGATATTGGCCTTCTGAAGATAGATGAGCCAAACCTTAACCTGTACAACCAAGGCATGCTCCACAAGGAAGGAGTTGTCATGAGCAAGAGCAAGGGTAATACCGTCCTTCCTGAAGAGATTGCAGAGAGATATGGCATAGATACTGCCCGATTTTTCCTTTTATTTGTGGCTTCGCCGGACAAGGACATGGAATGGGATGACAAGGGCGTTGATGGAAGCTACCGATTCCTGAAGAGGCTGCACCAATTACTCACTGAACGGAAAATAGTCAGTTCCTCAAACAAAAAACAAGCAAGCAAACTTCATAAGACCATCAAGTCTGTTACAGAATCACTGGAATCCTTTAGGTATAACCAGGCATTGATAGATATAATGGAACTGACTAATTACCTGCAGACCTTTGATGAAATTGACCAGGAAGCAGCAGAAGGATTAATCAAGTTACTATCACCTTTCGCTCCCCATCTTGCGGAAGAACTCTGGGAGATCTTAGGCAAGAAACCGTTTGTTTCCCTTGCTACCTGGCCTAAATATGATGAAAAGAAGATCGATGCCACTATAGAAGCTCAAGAGGACAGCATGGAACAGACCATTGCTGATATTCGGGCTGTGCTGAATATAATCAAGGTCACTGTGCCACATAAGATCACTTTAATTGTTTCAGCAGAATGGAAGTATTCTTTTTTCTCAAAGCTAAAAGCAGCCACGGAGAAGACCAGAAATGTGGGTGAGATCATAAAAGCGAGCATGGATTCTCACCATGGCAAAGAGATATCTTCTCTGGTGCCGAAAGTGCTTAAGAATCCATCAAAACTTCCCCTTAAAGTGCTGGACCAAAAAACAGAATTAGAGGGACTTGACAAAGAGTTCATTTCCAAAGCTTTCAATTGTGAAGTTGCAATCGAAATAGAAGAAAAAAGCACTGACCTCAAAGCGAGAAATGCCTTGCCTTCAAAGCCAGCGATACTGATCAGTTAAGCTACTTTCTTGATTTAATGACTGCCCATCTGATAATGGCTATCACAATTGCCCACGGCAGCACCCAGACCAGCAGAGAAAGCAATGCATTGATGCTTCCAACCAGCCTTTGCACCAGTTCTGAAAACTTCACGAACACTACGTTGGCAAATGATGACCTTTCTTCAGTCAGAGTCAGGTAGATGGTCGAATAATCAACCATTTGGCCGACATTTTTGAGCGAATCTTCCAGGTATTTTATCCTTCGCTCCTGGTCAAACAGCCTGTCAGTGAGATCCAGTTTTTCCTGGACTGATGCAGCCTTATCATAGAGATCATGGTATCTTTGCAATCTTTCCTTTTCTGCCTCTAATTCAATCTGGGTATTTTGTTTAGTTTCGGTAATATCCAGCGCATTTTCATTAAGGGAAGTCACTTTACCAATGCCCTTAAGTTGGGTCATAACCGCATCATACTTGCTTGTTTCGGTCTTGATTTGGTATGTTGCTTGCAAATACGCTTGCGCTCCGGTTCCTATTTTTCCAATGTTTTTATTGAGCGTTATTGATTTAGTGGATGAGAGAATGGCTTCCAGTCTGCTTTGCGCTTCATCGAAATTGCCTCTTTGGACCTCATTCTCAATGGATGCTGTCTTTGTTATGGTTCTTTCTTCAATTTCCGGCGCAAATCCACTTGGAGAAGGCATACTACCACGATATGCTTGCTCCATATCTAAGGCATAGCCCATTTTAGAAGCGCTTGAAATACCCGTAAATAACGTAGGGAGGCCTGAAAAAGCCACCAGCAGCACCAAAACGAGTGCTATCAACATCCAATTTTCCTTAATGTTTTTTATCTGTTTTTGAATTGTCATGATTTATCACCTAACCTAGTATAGTATAACTTGTTTATAAATGTTTATTTGAGTTCTATTCAAGTTGAAGTCAAGAAAGGTTATTTTGTTACTTTGTAAGTATGTTATTATTGAAAAGTTGGAGTGCGAAGCACGAGAAAGATTTGATTTCTGAAGCCAGTAAGCGAAACATTTAAATATACCAAAGTATACCTAGGTATAAGGTGAGAAAAATGGAAGCAACTACCGTAAAAATTCATGGAGATACCAAGACAGAACTAGACACATTCAGGGAATATAGAAATGAAAGTTATGATGAAGTAATCAGAAAAGTGATCTACATAGCGAAAACATGTAAAACCAAGCCAGAATTGAGTCAGGAAACTATAGCATCTATAGAGAAAGCTAGGGGAAGAATAAAAGCGGGTAATTTTATTACTGAGGAAGAGGCTAGAAAAAGGCTTGGTTTATGAGTTTTCAAATCACATTTGATTCTGAAGCTGTCGAATTCTTAGAAAGCATACCCAAAGATATTAAAGAAAGGATATTCAATAAGATTATTTCTACTAAAAATAATCCTTTCCGTTTTTTCGAACGTTTGGAAGGCAGGACAGATTTCAAGTTAAGAATAGGCGACTACCGGGCGATTGCTGATATACATCGGAGCGAAATGAAGATTGAAGTAACTCGGATTGGGCATAGAAAGAACATCTATAAAAATATTTAAGCGTCAGAAATCAAAATTGAACATAATAATATTAGTTTCCTTTTTTCGAGAAAAAGTTTGAAGCCAATAGGCTGAGGAGAGTTATGACTACGGGGCACACCGTCGTCCTATCAAAAGAGCGAATGCGATACATAAACAAAAAGAATCTAGGGGCAAAAGTTATAGTAATTCATCTATTCCAGAACCAGAAATACCCCATTGTTCCAATTGTCTCCTACAATCCTCAGGACCAATAATAAGGTATGCTTCAGCAGGTTCCATATGTTTAGTTACAATTGATATTCTTCTACCTTCTCCATGATTTGAGGGATAAGGCTTTGGTTCTCTACTATCTCCTGGTTGAGGCCATTGTGTCCAACAAACTTGAACTTTATGAGAACTAGCAGCCTCAACAAATGCTCCTTCTTCTGTAATATCAACTGGACCTCTTACTCTATATAGATTGAGATATGGGTGGGAATCGTGACCCCATAAAATAGGTGTTTCTTGACCAACAGGAAATAAAGGTGCTAAATCAGCTCTAGAATCATAACTAACTTTTCTAACTTCATTGCTTAATGATATTCTTTGATTTCTACTTTCTAATACTGGCATTTTATTTCCTCCTCACCTCTCAATACTTGGGGGTGATGAATACTTTTTAAACTTTTGCCCCTTTCCACGAATAAGCGTTGATTTCTGATTGGATATAACATCCTCGAATTTTACGAAGTCATTTAAGTTGTTTGTCAACATTAAACGATTTGGGAGAGCGGAGCGAACCGTTAAGCACCATGTTAGACGCAGTAAGTTATTGCGAAGTTTTTATTCGCTTTCCGTTTTAGGTTTAACGAAGGTAGCCCCGTTAAGACTTCTCAGTTTACTTTTTAGAGAATACTATTTTATCGACGACAAAAAGCGCTGAAAAATTTTTGAGAAACAGTATATATACGAAATCTCCTGAATTTGCGCTTTAGGGGCTCTGAAGGGGCATTATTTCAGTTCTCATAACTGTTTTTTTCGTATAATCTGAGAAGTGGCTGCTCTACGGGAAGGGCCCCCCCGGGATGTTGCCCACAAGTTTTTTATATGTTCGCTTGTTCTTAGCTGCCATGAAACCGCAACGGTTGCTTGGGATAAGCATTGCAGTTAGTGTTGGGCTTATGGTATTGCTTGGCAGCCTAACCTTCTGGAAGATGTCTGAAGTTCAAAAAGAGCTTACGGACACCATTGTTGGGCAGCAGGCTGAACTGGATGACCTGCAAGCCTCACTTGACAGCAATGTTGCTGTACTGCAGAATTTGATAAAGAATGTTGACCAGGCAGACAAAGATAGGCAGAAAGAACTGCTGGAACTTATCACTCAGGTAGAATTGGAAGGGAAGGCAGCTGTCGAAGAAGCACGGCAGGAGTTGGAGAAAAATATAGCCAATATCGAAGTTACCGGAGGTGATTTTTCTAAGGTTGCGCAGGAAAGCCTTGAATCAGTGGTAAGCGTCCTCACTGATGTTGGCCAGGGTTCAGGAGCATTCATATCTTCTGATGAGATTGTGACCAATTTTCATGTTATCCAGGGAGCAACCAAAGTCAATGTCCTAGCGTATGATAATGAGGTATATCCTGCAATTGTTGTTGGCTATAACAGTGTAGTTGACATTGCACTACTGCGTGTTGAAAACGTCTCTTATCCGAGCCTTGCTTTAGGCAATAGTGATACCGTAAAGGTCGGTGAGGCAGTGGTTGCGCTGGGCAATCCGTATGGACTTGACTTTTCCGTTACTCAGGGAATAATCAGCGCTAAGCGGACAGCTTCTAATGGCATTACTTACCTGCAGATTGATGTCCCTATAAACCCTGGAAACTCGGGAGGGCCTGTTGTAGATGCCGCAGGCGATATTGTTGGACTTGCTAATTTTAGGATCCAAGGAGCTGAAGGCCTCGGGTTTGCAATACCGAGCAATCTGGTGAAAGAAACCATTATGGACATTACTTAACTATATTTTCTAATATATATTCCATAGTAGACATATCAGTAATGTTTAAAAAGTAAGAAGCATTCTCATCACCTATGCGTGAACGTGATATTGCAATCGTCGTTTTAACCAACGATATTGAAAAAAGGGATGGCCAATGGATTTCTGATGATTTGGCATTAATGAGAGTAGATGCTGCTGCTCTATTATACTACCAGCTACGTGACCAGAATCCTCTAGTTATAGTTTCTGGTGGTAAAATACATGGACTTGATAAACCCTCCTTGGCGGAGATTGATTTATCTGTTTTGGTGAGGGATCACCATATTGACCGTCGCAATATTGTATTGGAGGAAATGGCTATTGATACCAGCGGAAATGCTAAGTATTCACTACAGATAGCACACGCCAACGAAATACCTGAGGTTTTGGTCGTGACTCACGATTTTCATCTACCTCGTGCTGATTACTGCTTTAGAAAATACAACCAACGATTTAACTTAAAAGTAAAGGGTCGCGAAGCAGAACAAATCATGTTAGTACAATCATACCGACTGCTTGATGATTTATACCATTTTAAACATCATCCCTCAATTCAAAGAAGGTATGAGCGGGAAGCAAAACTCTTGCGTATATATCAAACCGTACCATTTGGAATGGAGGTAGCAACGTTATATGTACACGTGCAGATGTTAGCCAATGGTGGCTCACGGGTTTCTATACCACAAGAACATGTGTATACTTTTAGGCATAAAGTACTGGAAGCGAGACAGGGAAACACTTAAGGTTGTCTTGCTACCTAAGAAATTAAAGTAGCTGATTTAAACTATTTTACCTGTCTTCTGAAACAATACATCTCTTCAAGAGGCATTCCAAGCTTCCTAGCATACTCTGTCATAACAAGACAGCTTCCAGGACACTTTTTAGTATAGTCATCGCAAGTTCTGCACTGATCAAGGACCTTCCTATCTATGTCGCGAAATATCCCCCATAAAGCATCATTATGCCAAAGTTCTCTCAACGGCTGTTTTGTTAGATTCCCCACTGCATATTCATCTCCAGGATGCAGTATGCAGGCTCTAAGGTTTCCTGAAGGACTTAGACATGCAGCTTCAACTCCTGCTATGCACATTTTTGACCAATGCGATGGAACATTTGCGCTATGCGCAGATGTGGAAATAATGTCATAACTTGTAGCAATAGAAAAACTAGGATATTGTACCCTAAGTTGAACTACTTTTTCAACTACACGCATATATTCTACTGGAGTAAGCTTGTCTTCCTGAAAAGTTTCCGCTGCTCTACCAGCTGGCCTCAATGGAATAAGTGTTAATGCTGCAACACCAGCATCATGAAGTATTGCTACCAATTCAGCAATACACTCTTTATTCTGTTGCATTAGAACAGTGTTTACCCTCACATTTCTTCCTCTGTCTGCCAAAACGCTTATCGTTTTCATAGTTGAAGCAAATGTTCCCTCGCCCCTGATAGAATCATGTGCCTCCTGGGTCCCATCTACACTTAGGATATACAATCCAATAGGCAGGTTTGCAACTTTTTCTCTAGTCCTAGATCCATAAACCCCATTTGATGTAAGGCTTACGAAAAGTCCCAGATCGCTTGCAGTGTTTACAATGCCGCCTAAATCCTGCCTTAGACACGCTTCTCCGCCTGTCACTCTTACTTCAAAAACTCCTTCAGATGCTAAATCTGAATACATTTGGCCAATCTGTTCTATGCTCAGTTCTTTCTCCCCACTCCTAGTCTGGCCACATTCTTTACAGCTAAGGTTGCATGATTGTGTAGTTTCATGCCAGACAGCCAAAGGAGCTGTTAATGCAATTTCACTTGCATTTTCTGGCCTTTCAATAAAATCAAAACTCCCCTCTTCAAATCCTTCTATTGCGGTCTGGAATTCATCCCCTTTGAGAAATATAGCTGAACCGGTTACTCTGTCAAATTTATACCCACCTGATTTTTCCTCTCTGAAAAGAGGTTTAGGCAGTTTGTCTGGCATAATCTGATTGGGAATGCTTATAAATTATTAAATATATTGGTTTGTTTAACGCACGTACTAATCATTCTTCCGCCAAAAGATTTAAATATCACCTATGCGCTTCCTATATCATTATGAGACGAACTAGCACTTTACCATCATTGATTTTGCTAGTTCTAGTTCTATTGGTAGTGTTGCTATAGCCCCAACTGCACTTTGTCGGTTGAGGGCCAGTGTACCAAAACAATCTAGTCATAGCTAAAGATTTATAAAAAACAAGACCAACGGTGAAACCAGATGAAAAGAATAATCATTTTCGACACGACACTTCGTGACGGAGAACAGAGTCCGGGCGCTTCCCTGACCCAACAGGAGAAGCTCATCATAGCGAAGCAGCTGGCGAAATTAGGCGTGGATGTGATCGAAGCAGGTTTCCCTATAAGCTCTGATGGTGATTTTGAATCAGTCAAGCAGATTGCCCAGGAAGTGCACGGTCCAATCATCTGTGGATTGGCGAGAACTAAAGATGGGGATATCGACAGAGCATGGGATGCAGTCAAATACTCAAAAAAACCCAGAATCCACACCTTTGTGGCTACCTCTGATATTCACATCAAGGAAAAATTACGGAAAAGCAAGGAAGAGATTATTCAGATGGCTGTTCATGCAGTCAAGCGGGCCAAATCATATTGCAATGATGTCGAGTTCAGCCCCGAAGATGCAGCGAGAACAGATATGGATTACATGTGCGACGTCATAAAAGCAGCGATGGAAGCAGGAGCCACTACCATCAACATCCCGGATACTGTTGGCTATGCAGAACCCGAAGAGTTCGGCGTCAGGATACAATACGTTTTCAAAACCTTAGGGGAGATCATCAAAAAAAACAAGGTGGTAATCAGCGTGCATTGCCATGATGATCTAGGATTGGCTGTGGCAAACAGCCTTGCCGGCATCCAGAATGGAGCTCTGCAGGTAGAATGCACGGTAAATGGCATTGGCGAGCGAGCAGGCAATGCATCCATGGAAGAGATTGTGATGAACATCAAGACCAGGAGAGATTATTTCAAAGAATATGAAGTTTCCATCAATACCAGGGAGATATTCAAGACATCTCAATTAGTCTCAAGCCTTACTGGCCTGAGGGTGCAAAGGAACAAGGCTATCGTTGGCGCAAATGCGTTTGCGCATGAAGCAGGCATACACCAGCATGGTATATTGAGCCATAAGAAAACGTATGAGATCATGACTCCCGAAGAGATAGGCTGGATCGGCACTAACCTGGTGATCGGAAAACACAGTGGCAAGCATGCGGTTGAAGCCATCCTCAAAGAAATGGGGTATGCATTGACTGAAGAACAAGCACAAAAAGTCATCGAAAAGGTAAAAGAATTAGCCGACAAGCAGAAGGAAGTGATGAGGGAAGATGTCATTGCGATAGCAACTGATGTTGCAGGCGAACTGGCGAAGGAAGAGGAAATCATCGTGTTAGATGAAGTCAAGGTCACCTCGGGAAATAAGACTGAACCAGAGGCAAGTGTCACACTCACTATCAATGGGACCAAAAAAACCGGAAAAGGCCATGGTGTTGGTCCGGTCGATGCGTTGAACCATGCCATACGGACTGTGGTAGATCCAAGCATCAAGCTAAAAGAATATGGTTTGAAAGCGATTACCGGCGGAACTGACGCATTGGCGCATGTGAGCATAACCATCCAGGATGCAAATGGCAATCTTTTTAAGGCAGAAGCAGTCAATGAGGATATTATCATGGCATCTGCGTATGCGCTCATTAAAGGAATGAATCGGGCGCTCAGTCCCAAGAAAAGGATACATGCAACAGAGGTTTAGAATGATAATCACAGATTTTATATTTAACTATACGACCGAGGCCAGAACATGAGAGGATCAGAAATTTTTGTTCAAACGCTGATAAAACAGAAAGTTGACAGCCTATTCGGCATAACTGGAGGAGTAATTATCCCCTTTTTTGATACCTTGTATGATAACATGGATAAAATTAGGTATATTTTGACCAGGCATGAGCAGGGAGCTGCACATGCTGCTGAAGGTTATGCCAAGGCACTGGGAAAGGTCGGTGTTTGTGTAGGCACATCTGGACCGGGAGCATGCAATCTTGTTACGGGCATTGCTGATGCATATATGGATTCGGTCCCTATCTTAGCGATAGGGGGCCAGGTCTCTACTAATCTTATTGGGAATGATGCGTTTCAGGAAACTGATATGATGGGAATCACCAACCCAATCACGAAGCACAATTACCAGATCAGGGAAACCAACAAGATTCCAGAAACTATAATGAAAGCGATGAAGATTGCTATTGAAGGAAGACCGGGGCCTGTTTACATCGATCTGCCCAAAGATATTCAGCTGGGGGAGTTTACTGGAATTATACCTACAAAAGTAGAAATACCCGGATTCAATCCTACAATCTATCCTAATCCGAGGCAGCTGCAGAAAGCAGTGGAATTAATACTAAAGGCAGAAAACCCAGTACTTATCTCTGGCGGCGGCGTCATAATCTCAAACGCCTACAAGAAGCTATTCAAGTTTGCTGAAATTCTTGCATGCCCTGTTATGACCACTACTATGGGAAAAGGCGGTTTTCCAGAAACACATCCGTTGTCAATCGGTGTTATGGGCATGCATGGACAGGAAGCTGCAAACTGGGCTGTCATAAACTCAGACCTGCTGATAACGATAGGCTGCAGATTCTCCGATAGGGTTACCGGTGACACAAAAACATTTGCGGAGAAGGCCAAAGTGATACACATAGATATTGATCCTGCGGAGATCGGAAAGAATGTCGGGGTAGATGTCCCTATAGTCGGTGATGCAGGAATTGTCATTGACCAATTGATAACACTTCTTGCTAAAGAAGCGACTAAGTTGAAGAATAAGCATAGTGCATGGGTTGCGAGAGCCAAGAAAATATTAGCTGATGCCCATGCCTTGGAAGAAAGAGATATACAGAAGGAAGGATTGACGCAGAAATTTGTCTGCAAGGAGCTTTCAAAGCTGCTTAGCCCTGATGATATTGTTACGACAGGCGTTGGTCAGCATCAGATGTTCGGTGAGCACTTCATCGACTTCACTAAACCCAGAAAGTGGATAACCTCTGGAGGAGCTGGCACTATGGGTTTTGGACTGCCTGCTGCCATGGGCGCAAAAGTCGCTCTACCTGATGTTGAAGTTTACGACCTTGATGGAGATGGCAGTTTCCAGATGACATCACAGGAGCTTGCTACTATCAAAGAGCATAAGATTAAAGTAATCCCAATCATATGCAACAATGGATGCTTAGGCATGGTACGCCAGTGGCTGGAGCTGTTTTCAAAAAAGCGGTATTCAGGAGTTCAATACAGCGGAAACCCTGATTTTGGGAAACTGGCAGAAGCCTACGGCCTTAAGGGCATTACGGTAACCAGAAAATCAGAGTATGTAGACGCTTTGAAGCAGGCCAAAAAGTCAGACGAAACAACTGTCCTTGATGTCAAAGTTGCAGCTGAAGAGAACATCTATCCTATGCTGCCTCCTGCCTCGTCATTAAAGGAGATAATCGGTGGAAAGGTCATTTTCAATCAAACATGGGACGATGTCTTGAAGAAGAGGGCAAAATGAAACACATTATTTCGATTCTCGTGCATGATGAGCCAGGCGTTATGGCGAAAATCTCGGGCATGTTTTCCCGGCGCGGCTTTAACATAGATACGATTACTGTGGGAAAGACAACCCAACCGGGCATCAGCAAGATAGTTGTTACTGTCATTGGTGATGAGAAGACGCTTGAGCAGGTGGAAAAACAGGTAAACAAGCTTATAGACACTATCAAGGTTACTGAGCTTCCTGAGCGGAGTTCAATCATCAGGGAATTATGCTTAATCCAGGTAGCGCTGTCATCAAAAAAGGCAAAAGACGACATATTAAATTATGCTCAGGTCTATAAGATCAAGATAGTTGATTTGACACTTAAATCAGCAATAATGGAAGTTGTCGGAGAGCCATCAAAGGTAGACTCTTTTATAGATCTTATGAAGCAGTTCGGCATAAAAGAGATATCCCGCACTGGAGTAACTGCCATAGGACGTGGAGAAAATGGAAGTAAGAAAACCAACTAAGGAAGAAAAGGAGGAAGCCCTCACCTGGCCTATCTGGGAAAAGGAGGAAACAGAGTTTCCATACCATTTTCATGAGAAGGAAACCTGTTTGATTCTGGCAGGCCATGCGCAAGTCAAGAGCGAAAGCGGTGATACTGTCAAATTCAAGGCAGGTGATCTTGTGGTTTTTCCCAAGGGGCTGAAGTGCACCTGGAAGATACTAAAGCCGATCAGGAAATACTACAAATTCGGATAAGTCCTCCTGCAAGATATTTAAAGGAAGGCCTATTTCCATCACTATCATGAAGTATACTGTTGCAGTCATGCCAGGAGACGGCATTGGACCAGAAGTCATTGCCGAAGGCAGGAAGGTTTTAGATGCGGTTAGTGCTATCCATAATTTTTCCATTGCGTGGAAGGACTATAATAATGGAGCAGAAAAATACCTTAAGACCCAGGAACTGATTACTGAAGATACGCTTAAGGAAATCAAGAAGAGCTGCCAGGCAATATATTTGGGAGCCTTGGGGGATCCTCGCTGCAAGCCAGGTATACTGGAAAAAGGAATATTACTTAAGACGCGATTCTATTTTGATCAGTATGTAAATCTACGGCCTATACGGCTTTTGGAAGGAGCTTCCTGCCCCTTAAAAGACAAAGGTCCTGCAGACATCAATTTTACTGTAGTAAGAGAGAATACCGAGGATTTTTACGTTGGCATTGGAAATCGAGCCAAGAAAGGCAGGAGTTCCCAGTCTTTAGAAGTCTTGCGTGAGATGTACAAAGTCAAGTTTGATCTTGAAATCGAGAATACTGATGAGATAGCATACCAGATAGGGGTCATGTCTAAGTCAGGGGCTGATCGAGTCATCAGGTATGGTTTTGAGCTTGCCAAAAAGAAGAAAGTCGAGACAGCGCATTTTGTGGATAAGGCAAATGTGTTGTCCGATATCTATGGCTTTTGGCGCGAAAGAGTAGAAGAAATAGCCACAAAATATCCGTCTGTTAAGCCGGAATTCATGTTTGTTGATGCTATCACCATGTGGTTTGTAAAGAATCCTGAATGGTTCAAAGTAGTTACTACACCAAACATGTTTGGGGATATCATCACTGATTTAGGTGCAATGATACAGGGCGGTTTAGGGTTGGCGCCTGGAGGAAATATCAACCCAGATGGGATTTCCATGTTTGAGCCTATCCATGGTTCAGCTCCAAAATACAAAGGAATGAATGTTGCTAATCCTCTTGCTACTATATGGGCAGGTTCGATGATGCTTGATCAGTTGGGGCAGCCTAAAGCAGCTGAACACATTGTCAAAGCAATTGAGGCGGTCATTAGGGAAAAAAAGATAAAAACAAAGGATATGGGTGGCGCTGCAACTACGTCAGAAATGGGGACTGCAGTTGTAAAACGTCTATAGGAGGCTGAAGAACATGAAAGTCTTACATGATGGAGATGTTGATGATAACATTTTGAAAGGCAAGACTGTTGCTGTAATCGGTTATGGATCCCAGGGCTGTGCCCAGGCAAACATGATGAAGGATTCTGGTGTCAGAGTCATTGTTGGTGTACGAAAGGACGGCACTTCTTGGAAGAAAGCTCATACTGATGGGTTTGAAGTGTTACCTATAGCAGATGCTGTTAAAAAAGCAGACATCATTCATATATTACTTCCTGATGAATTACAGGCAGATATTTATAAGAAAGAGATAAAGCCAAACCTTACTTCCGGCAAAGCTATAAGTTTTTCACATGGATTCAATATATGCTTCAAGCGTATTGTGCCTCCGGCTGATGTCGATGTGTTCATGGTTGCTCCGAAAGCGCCAGGCACAGAGGAAAGAAAGGTTTTTTTTGACGGCTTTGGTGTTCCTGCTTTGATTGCTGTCAAGCAGAATTCTTCTGGCAACGCAAAAAAGCTTGCACTCGCTATGGCAAAGGCAATGCATTTCACCAAAGCAGGAGTCCTGGAATGCACCTTTGAGCAAGAGACATACGAAGATCTATTCGGGGAACAGACTGTTCTTTGCGGTGGTTTAGTAGAACTTATGAAGAACGGATTTGAGGTTTTGGTTGAGGCTGGCTATCCGCCTGAGATGGCTTATTTTGAATGTGTGCATGAGATGAAACTGATTGTTGACTTGGTGTTTCAAGGAGGCATCAAAAGAATGGCAGAGGTCATTTCCAATACTGCTGAATATGGTATGTGGTCAACTGGAAACAAGATCATAGGTCCTGAAGTAAAGGCGAAGATGAAGGAAGCTCTTGCACGGATAGAATCTGGTGAGTTTGCTAAGCAGTGGGTTGCTGAATGTGAGAAGGGAGCACCATTCCTGAAAGAAAGCCGAGAAAAGATTGCTAAGCATCAAATTGAGATAACCGGTAATGAGATCAGAAAACTCTTTAAGAAGTAGGTTGTTTAAAATACAGCACGTGGTGTCTAAATTCTTCAGCAATAAGCTGAAGGGCAATCTGGATGGCCTCCGGGACCCTTATCCCTTTCTGTGTCGGAAACATTAGTATCCCAACTTCTCCGGGTCTGTAATGTGGAACCTCTGTAACCGTGGCACCTAATAATTCTTCAACGTACTGGCGCGCTTCATACCTCGGCAACCCCAACAACAATTTTCCTGCATGAGAAAGGTCTGACCTGTTGTAATGCGTAAACGGGTAGGGTCTATCGTGTTCCTGACGCCAGTCAATCTGTGGATTTCTTCTGCGAAATCTTCGCAAATTGAGGGCGGGGTTTGGAGAACCGTTTCTTGGTGTATGTGCATACACATCAATTGTGCTTGTTTCACGACCTGACCTTAGGCAAGAGTCTACTGCGATCTGGCCTATTACTCTTCGTGTCAACTCCCTGGCATTGGTGTGGGGCAGGTCTACATAATGGTGTTTTCCATCTGCGGCAAATGATTCAACTACAGCTTCCTGTACGTCTGCAGATCCTGCATATCCTTTTAGTCTTCCCACAACCTTTCCTTCTTCATAAAGTCCAGCTATCTCATCATGCGTACCGGTTGAGCCTCTAATTGCTAAAGCCCCATTAACTATGGTACAAGTTAATCCATCGCGCATCCTATAATTACCGAAATCAGAATAGAGTATCCAGTCATGCGTTGGACGGAGCAAGTCTGTTTGTTTTCCTACCGAGCGAGCTTTTGATTGGGCCTCTTCGAAATCCCGCCAGGGGGAGATACCAATGATAGGTATAGTTTGATTTCTTCCCTTAATCTGCCGCACAACTTCTGTGGGGATAGAACCATCAGGGCATGCCCCTGTTACAACCACCACAGACCCATATTTTGCCAATTCATCCGCGATTTCCCGAACCGCCAAATTCACCTTACCCATATCATGCTGAGGGATGTTTCCTGCTTCGAAGGCTGATCCAAAAACACCAACGACTAATGGTTCTGAGGGGAAGGCTATGTCACGGACAATTTCAACTGTTGCAGTGGACTTGTAATGTCGTGGGTCAAAGTATATAAGCAAGTTATCGTGGCACAGGTTTGCAAGACTTTCGAGGTTCAATACTCTCCCCATATCAACAGTCAAGAATCAAGTATGATTTATAATCCTTTTGTGCGAGTCATATTTGCATATATTTTTATAATCATTAGTTTACCTTCATGCTATGGTTATATTTCAACCTTCCAAGATGGTATGTGTAGGATTAAACTATCATGATCATGCAAAAGAGTTAGGCATGAATATTCCTTCAACTCCAGTACTGTTTCTTAAGGCACCTACCTCTTTGAATAAGAATAAAGGAGTTATCAGGTTGCCCTCCCAATCCAGAAGAGTTGATTACGAGGCAGAGCTTGCCATTGTCATAGGAAAGAAATGCAGAAATGTTCCTGAAAAAGACGTCAAGAAATATGTTAAAGGTTTTACCTGCCTTAATGATGTAACTGCACGGGATTTGCAGAAGAAAGATGGGCAGTGGACTCGAGCTAAGTCATTTGATACTTTTTGTCCGATTGGACCTAAAGTCGTTTCTTGGAAAGATTTTAATCCAAATAATCTTAAGATTCAGACTTTTTTGAATGGGAAGATTAAACAGGATTCAAATACAAATCAGTTTATCTTTTCAGTCGAAGAAATTGTTTCTTTCGTTTCTTCAGTAATGACTCTTTTACCTGGAGATATCATCTCTACTGGAACTCCTGCTGGGATAGGTCCGATGAAGAAAGGAGACATTGTTGAGGTTAGGATCGAAAAGATAGGTAGTTTGGTGAATAGCGTTAGATAGACTTTTTTGTCACCACTTTAGGACAGATTCCTCGTCGATAGATTAGAAATGTTTAAATATGAAAGCGATTTCTAAACAAAATAATTTACGATTTCGGGGGCAAAAGATTGTTTAAACTCTTAAATCAATATTTTAAGTTAGAATTCTTAATAGATAATGAAATAAATGGGGGGATGTAAAAATGGGAATGAGTCTAGATTGGTTAATTGTCGGAACAGGAATGATGGGCAAGATTGTAGCACCTATCGCAAGACAAGCTGGCGGAAATATTGTTGGTGTTGTCGGAAGTCGCGAGGAGCGAGTAAGCGCATATCTCGATGCAGTTAATTTGCCAGCAAGCACACCTATCTGGACATTTGATACTTATTCAAACGCACTAGCAGATTCAGGTGCAAATGCGGTTGCAGTTTTATCTCCTAATTTTATGCATAAAGATATGGGTGTTGCAGCTGCTAGGGCAGGAAAGCATATACTGATGGAAAAACCATTAGCGACAAGTTTAACTGATGCCCAGGCATTTTTTGATGCAGCAATTACTGCAGGAATAGCGGCCGAGGTAAATTCACAATACAGACATCATGAAGTATTCAACGAAGTAGCAAGACTCATTGCTTCTGGAGAGTTTGGAAGACCAACATATATTAGGGGACAATATCTTCAAGACTGGCAGATGAACGCCACAGATGGTATTGGTTGGAGACCAGAAATACCTGTCGCAGGTAGAGGTAAACTTGTCGGAGACCTAGGACCGCACGTTTTGCAGACAACATTACATCTTTTTGGTGGAGAATTTGTAGAATTAACTGGAACTACATTTAATGTTCATCCAGTAAGATATAAGTTTAAAGGTGGTGTAGAGAGTTTTGGTGGCAAAGGGGTACCTTCGCTCAGCGAGAGACCTGATCTTTATGAATCAATGGATATGTTAGATGGATCAAAATATTCAGGTGATGATATAGCAAGAGCTACTTTTATGTTAAGAACAGCTGCTGGCGCATATGTACCTGGAGATTATTTGTTATCGCAAGTACATCCCGGGCACAAGAATAAGTTTACTTTTGAACTTAATTTTGAGAAAGGTAAGGTCTATTGGGATCAGGAAGATCCAAATCATCTTGTGATTGCCGGACCTGATGGTCAAGAAAGAATCTACCAAAGAGGATCAGCTCCAGGTATACATGGGAGACCGCCAGGACATCCACAGGGAATCGGAGATTCTAACCTGATTGAAATAGAGAGAATGCAGGAAGTTATAGCAAGCAATAATCCAGGTAGAATCAGATTATATACTGAAAGAAATGTTGGTCAAGCAGTTCAGGCAATGAAAATGATTGAACAATGGTTATCAGCACCACTGATTCCATTACAGAATTATCAACCAGCAGCTAAATAAATAATTTTTTTATTTTTAAAATTTAAATCGGAGGAATGATAAGAATGGCGCAACCACAAATGGGAGTTCAGTTATACACAGCACTTCAAGCACATAAAGATTTGCATGGCCAGGAATTATTAGGTGCTTACAAATTATTGTTGGCTGCATGTGGCAGATTATATCAAGGTGTTGAGGTTTGCGATGGGTTACTTCCTTATGCTTTAAGTCGTCGTAGCGATAAAGGAGCGCAAAAATTAGGAGAAGTTCTGGATGCTAACAATCTTGTAGTTCTTGCAACGCATTTTGGAGATGCTAGGGCGTTGTCAAATGCAAGCACGTTCAGAAACTCAGTGGACTTTTATCAAGCTCTTGGCTGTGAAACAATAGTTCATGCATACGGAAATCCAACAAATCAATTAGGCGGTGTTTCAGGACAAACTGAAGTGAGAAAAGATGCCTTTGACGCATTTGTTGGTCAGTTAGTAAGAGTAAAAGACAGGCTTGCACAAGAAGGGATTAAATTAGCTTACCATAATCATCATAACGAAGTTTTTCTTCAATCTGACGGTAAACCAGTTTTGGATAGAATTTTGGAAGCAGGAATAGGTGTTGAGATGGACACATTATGGATAGCTGCAGGTGGTTTAGACCCAGCACAATATTTAGCAGATCACGCAGGAAGAATTCCGATAATTCATGCCAAACAGGGAACCTTTACAGGTGAAGGATGGGGATTAAAAACTACTTTCCTGGAAGCCGGAGAAGAAGGAGCAGTTGATTTTGGAAAAGTTATAGCAGCAGCAAGAGCAGATCCTGTAGTTGGATGGATATTAGCAGAACAAGACACTAATTTTAGATATAACCCTGTTGCAAGCATCGTTCAAAGTGGTTTAGCACTAACAGCATTACTTAATCCTAGCGGCGGATTAGCAGAAAGAGTTGGTGCAGCACACGCAGATCTTAAAGCACCAGGTCAAGGCTTGCAGTAAATAATATTTATCGATAGACAATATATAAAAAACAAAACATGGGGGAATGAGAAATATGGCAGATGAACAAGAAAGGTTTGTAACTCTCGCAAGAGAGTTTAATGTAGATCAACAATTAGTAGATTTAGGATTTGATGGCAAACCAACTCAAGAAAGAACAGTTGCTTTGTTCACCGGACAGTTTGGAGGATATTGGAGTAAAGATAGAGATAACAGACCATTAACAAGGGAACATCAACTTGCAGCTATGGCAAGAGATGTTAAAGCTTGGGGGTATGATGCAATAGGAGCAGTCACATGGAGCGACATTGGAATTGATCCAGTACTTGCTTTAGGCGAAGATGGCAAAGCTTATCTTACTCAACTTGTAAAGGCATTGCATGCTCAAGGTCTTGGAGTTACTACTGTGGGAGACCACCTAGCTACTCAAGCAATTGCAGCAGCAATTGTTGATGAACATCTTTTGGGTATAATGCCTGCAGATGTCATGGATGGTATGACCAAATGGGGAGTAATAGGTTCACCAGCATTACAAGAGCGAATAAGGGAGAACGCAGCTTTACACTTAATGAATACAGCAAGAGCAGTCACAAGATTTAAAGAAGTAGCACGAGAGGTAGTTGGTTCTGAACTACAAGAAAGGCTCTATAATCCGATAGTAATCACTGGATTTAATGGAAGTCAGACTTGGCATTTATTAGCTGGATTTCCGCCGGTAAGTGCAGAAGCTACAGAAAGGGGATATCAGATGGTTGCTTATAGATTGGCAAGACCATTGGATGTTTTGGCCGAGCACGGCCTTAAATATGGTTCTGAAACACACCCAGGTGAGCAAAATATAGATTTAGTGTCAGCTCAAAGACTTGCAAGAACAATAAATAAACCAAATTGGGGATACAATGGAGATTCAACCCATTCTGTTGGAAGGGGTTGGAATTATCTCATGTATCTTAGAGGAATCGGGCCGATATTAAATGCTACTCACCTGAAAGGTGCAGCAGAACAGGGTGATGGTTCAGCAGCAGTCTATTCTGATTTAGACTTCGGTAATCCACAAAGAGCATGGGACTTTAGATCAATAGGTAGGGGAACCAAGGGAGATGCAGTAATACTTCGTACTTTAGATGAAATAGGTTACAAAGGATCTGTTGAAATAGAGTGGGAAGATTCTTTGTTTAGAGATGCTGCAGGAGCTAGAGCATCTGCATTGATTGTTAGGGGAACAATGAGGGCCGACGAAGCAATGGTAAGGCAAGGACTTGAAATGTATCGAGATGTAAACAATTACGGAAAAGCCAAATTCGATGCAGCATTTGAAGCAAAAAAAGCATAACAACCTTTAAATAACCTCTTTTTTTCTTTTCTTTTATGGCATTTGAGCTTATACTTAACACTGTCATTCCGGTATTCCTCATCATATTAGCCGGTTTTTTAGTAGGGAGATTTCGAAAAGTAAATGTCCAGCCTTTTGTTGATTTTTTGGTGTACCTAACAGGGCCTTCACTGATTTTTACCTCAATGGTGAAAAGCGATGTGGAGTTAAGTGATTTTTGGGTTATAGTAGGAGTAGCATCTGCTGTTGTTTTGCTTCTTCTTCTGTTAAGTTATCTTTTCTTTAGGAAGCTCAGGAAACCAGGGTTGCACTTACCGATTGCATGGGGCAATACGGGGTATATGGGATATCCCATTGCCTTGTTCGCTTTTGGCACTGCAGGCTTATCAAGAGCAATACTGTTTGATGTGGTAAATAGCTTCTTTCTGTACAGTATAGGGATATTTATTGTACATCATAGAAACAATGTTAAGGAAATTTTTAAAGTTCCATTGATATATGCTGTTGTACTCGGGTTTGTATTTAGCATGCTTAGGATACCTATACCTAAGGCAATCTTCACTCCCCTAGAGACTATTGGTTTGATAACGATTCCATTGGCTTTGATGGTGCTTGGCTACCGGCTTAGGGAAATAAAGCTAACCTCGCTAAAAGTAGCAGTGCTCGCATCTCTGTTGCGAGTCGTTGGTGGGTTTTTTATAGCATTCCTTATCGTATCTTTACTTTCGATTTCTGGTCTGGTGAGAAATATAGTCTTGTTGGAGGCAGCGATGCCTTCTGCTGTCATGTCAATGATCCTGACAGCCAAGTATAAACGAGATGCAGGACTAACCGCTTCTGTGGTGCTCGTTTCTACTGTACTGAGTATACTCAGCATACCCTTAATACTTTGGTTTGTGGCCTGAAAAGACAAACTTTTTAAACTAAATTCTACTCCGCCAACTTATGGACAAAACAGAATTTATATGGATGGACGGGAAGTTTGTCAAGTGGGACGATGCCAAGATACATGTACTTACTCATACTACCCATTATGGGCTGGGTGTCTTTGAGGGTATCAGATTCTACAAGACTGCGGAAGGACCTGCCATATTCAGATTAAAAGAACATATGGACAGGTTGTATAAAGGAGCGAAGACAGCTTTCATGAAAGTCCCTTTCTCTCAGGAAGTGTATACTGAAGCAGTTAGGGAAACAGTCAGAAAAAATAAGATTGAAGCAGGCTATATCAGACCACTCTTTATTTATGGCTATGGCAAGATGGGGCTTGATCCCCATGGAGCACCAGTTAATTGCAGCATTTCCTGCTGGCCGTGGGGCTCTTATCTAGGAGAAGAGGCAGTCAAAGTTAAGATATCCAGCTTCATAAGGATCCATCCCCAATCAACCCATGCTGATGCGAAAATATGCGGGCATTATGTGAACTCAATTTTTGCTAGCTGCGAGGCTAAAGCAGCAGGTTATCAAGAATCGCTTTTATTGGACTACAAGGGAAATGTTGCAGAAGGTCCTGGGGAAAATTTTTACATAGTCAAGGATGGCAAGATAATAACGCCTCCCTTGGGGAATGTGCTTCCTGGCATCACCCGTATGTCATTGCTGCAGTTGGCGAAGGACAATGGAATAAAAGTAGAGGAACGGCTTTTCAAGCCTGCAGAAGTATATTCAGCTGATGAAGCATTTTATACAGGCACTGCTGCTGAGGTTACTGTCATACAGTCAGTCGATGGAAAAGAGATAGGCAGTTCTGCCCCTGGTCCGATAACCTCCAAACTGAAGGAACAGTTCTTAGATATAGTCCACGGCAAACTTCCTAAGTACCGTGCATGGCTAGACTATGTTTAGAGTGCATATGCCGCTATAGCACAGACTACCCCTATAATAATCCCCACTGCAACTTCTGAAGGAGTATGGCCTATCGCATAATGGAGCCTGCCCAGCTTTAATTTAGAAATTTTGATGATGCTGTTTATCTTCTTACCCTCATCACCCACTGATCTTCGTACGCCGCACGCATCCCGAATAACTATAATAAATAAAACCAGCGAGATTCCAAAAGATGTAGAAATGCCTTCAGTCAAGTAAATGATGCTGAGCAATGCACTGACTAATGCAGCGTGAGAGCTGGGCATGCCTCCGGTGACAAATAAATCATTAATGTGGAAGGCCTGTTTATGCCGGTGTGCAATAATCAGTATCTTCAGGCCTTGGGACAGGACTGCAGCAAATACGACAGAAGCCAGTACTGCATGTATCATATCCCTATCTGCAGCAGAATCATATTTAAACTTTTCTCAAAAGAAGCTTGCATCTCAAAAATTTTTCATTGAGTTCAAATCAAGAAAAGTGGGCAGGCACGCCTGAAGGTTAATGAATACTGACCCGTCTTGGTTGTTTGTAAGGTATCTCATCAATTAATAGAACAGGGGCTAAGTCTTTCCAGACGTTAGTCTGGTAGATGAATGCCCCTTTGAGTTGCGGAGCAACTCACCTGTTCTCTATGATATACCTTGCCACTTGCTCAGCACTTACATGTCCTGCGGTTCCGCAATAA
>DATDXC010000045.1:0-27989 GCA_035289425.1 Candidatus Nanoarchaeia archaeon | reverse complement strand
TGTATGCACCGTTTGTTGCATAGTAGCAGAGGTGATCATGGTTGTCAACACCTAGTTCTGAAGGTGTATTGATCCAGTCGTCAATGTCGCACTCTTCACTGTAGGTTGCTCCTGAAGAAACGTCAGCTCCTAATGAAGCCTCGCTTCTCAAGTCCTGAGACAACTTCAAGTGGTTTGTGGTTGGGCATTTAGCACCAGATGATGCAGGGTCATAGAAGTCTGTTCCTGATATAAACATATCAAGCAGAACTCCTGAACCTCCATCAGCGTCGTTTCCAACTAGAACTGGAGTTGAATATGCAACGCTGCCTGGTCTGACATCATCAAATGAGGCAGTTCCGTCAACCGACAATGCGATTACAGGGTTGAAGTACCAGTATTCTTTTTCATCAATCTCGGCTGAGCCGTCTGTACTGGTTACTTCGATGGAAACTTCAGATCCATCGCCATCTATTGGATACCATGGTCCTCCATTTTCCTCATCGTATGGTCCTTCTACCGTAACCAAACAATCATAGTAATCCATGGTGTCTGGAGTGAAGGTTATGAATTGTTCTTCGTCCAAACGAGCATTGCAGCTTTCTGGAATTGTGCTTGGACCAGTTGTTCTTGCACACTCAACTTCCATAGCACCACCTATAAGAACAACAACATCTTCAACTTCTTCGATCTTGTTCTTGTCCATTACTAATACTTCCCATGCTATCTGCTCGCCTTCGAAAGCATAGTTATTTATTCTTTCGTTAAGGTCGTCTCCAACATCAGTTTCTCTTCCGCTTTCAAGAGCGTCGTCTGTGACAACTCTGCTGTCACACAGCCAAATTAATGGGCCGAAAGTTTCTGGTGTGATATCAAGGTCAATGCCAGTTCCAAAATCAACCGCAAAAGCAACCGGCAGCAGCGACAACGCCACCAAAATTCCTAATAGTTTTTTCATTCTTTTTTCCTCCTCTTATTTTCTTTGTAAACTTTCATCAGCTGGAGAAAATTGCATGGCTACAGCTACGTCTAGCTTTAACCACTTTGCAGTCCCCCAGCCAATATCTTAGCTTACTCTGTCATTTGCATGACTATGAGAGATCTTTCTAGGTAAGTGTGATATAGAACTGATTCTTTCATTGTTCACCAATTTTTTAACCACCCGCTTTTGCTTGAAAATTATGAAGCTTGTTGCTATTCTAAAATAACTAATACTAAAATCAAAAGAACTTTTATATATATAGATTTTCAAGATTCAACCTATAGATGATAAAAAGAATGTCCAGAACTAGAGGATGGCCCAGAAATGTTATTTAGTACGCGCCTCAGATAACAGTTGCTAAAATCGAGACGGTAAAAAGAGAAAAAAATTATGTATTCGCTACCTGTTCATACTAAACCCATTCTAAGCTGTCGATGTCATCAATACCGAATGCGATGCCATCACATGAGCCTCGAATGTCAACTGTTTCGGTAATCCTGTCCAGCCAATATTCTGCAGTGCACTGCACAGACTGCCTTCCCACACCTGTTTTATAGTAGGTTCCTGTCCCTGACTGGACGACATAAATCTCATCGCATGCAATGGTAGCATACCTCACATCAAATCTGATGTAGAGCGTCACCCTTAGACCTTCATCTGTTTTTGTAGTCACTTCCAGGCTGGTAACACCGTCAACATCGCCGTACGGAAGCCTGGTTACCCATGAGGATAAATCGATGATTGTCGATAGATTGTCGAACTCAAAGTCAGGTCCGATGTACTGGATGCTGCCTCCGTCTGACCTGAAACTGAATCTGTCGGTAGATAGATCCTCATCAATGCAGGATACCTGGCATTCATAGTCAGTGCAGGTGTATATCTCCATGCACATGTTTTCAACCTGAGGTACAAAGCTTGCGAATTCATCATCAGCGCAACCGTACAATCCGCATGCTCCTGCGGGGCAGATAGTAGGGCTGCATTCATCATCTTGAGTATCATCATAGGTCGCATTACCTTCTTCATCGCATAAGGCGCATGTGCCTGCATCAGTTCCAAATGATGAGCATGCGTCAAATTCACCATCAATACAAATCTGGGTGCCATTGCATACTCCTGAACCGCATTCCTGTGTTAAATATGTTGTAACATTGAACTTCTTTCTGACGCATATATCTTGATTAGTATCATTGTTCCACAGCCAGTCTGCAGTCGCATCTGACCATCCAACAACGTCAGTCAGCCAGGGCGCATCCCCATAGTCTCCTACTTTTACCAATGGGGACCAATTGCTGTCATTATAGTCCAATGTAGTCCAGTCACCTACACAATCGGTGGAATATACCCATGTTCCATCTGCCTTGCTGTTGAAAAGCTTGCTGTAATTCTCAGCCCTGATGCTTGCTATGAATCCTGCTGGGCCACCTGAGTTATTCAGCTGGAATGCCAATACATGTTCTCCACCAAGGACATCCTCATTATTGGTAGTCCTGGTCTGCCAGTCTGAACTTTGTGAAACAAAGGAACCATCTAGATAGACTTCTTCAATATCATCGGTAGTAGTTTCAATTCTGATGATATTGGTGTCTTCACTCTCATCAATAGACCCATCACAGTCATTATCTTCTGCGTCGCAGATATCGTCTGCATCAGGATAGGTCATATTATTTGAGTCATCGCAATCTCCGTCGCATAGGCTGAAGCCGTCATTATCAATATCTATCGGTATATAATTACAGGAATAATTATTGTTATCCCCATCAATACAACTATCAACTGTGCAGCTTTGATTGTCATCGCAGACAGCTGGGCTTCCTGCTTCACAACTATAGGTTTCTAAGTTGCATGTTTCAATTCCGTTGCAGGCCAGTCCATCACCACAGTCTGAGTCAGACCTGCAGATTGGACAAAGCAAGACAAAGCTTCTCTCTGCTGAATTGTTATCTAATGTGATTTCCGTATCATTAATTGAAGTTTTAACACTTATGGTGTAGTTTCCAGCGGTGAAATTGAATAAAAGGTTATTTTCATTTCCGGTTGTCGTATCATCACCCGAAGCAAGATTATCTTTTGTATCTATATCAGTGTATACCTGGCCAGATTCTCCAGTTATCGTTACATTAATATCTACATCTTCGGTAAAGTCGCCATAGTTATGGGTGTTGAACTGGACGTCATATTCTTCAAAACAGTACAATGTTGGAACATCATCTGCAATAGTATCTTCAGTTCCTAAACTGCCATTCTTCAACCTAATCTCATGGCCAAATCCATCATAATCGTCTTCCAAGCCTATTTCATGGACTGCCTCTATGCATGCTCCCTGGAAGCATCCAAATTCACAATTGACTATGTCATATTCGCATCCGCAAGCGCTGCTGCAGATTCCTGTTGGATCAAGCAAGGTTGTTTCATTAAAGCATGAAGCGACGCATTGTGAGGTATTCTGGGCAGTGCATTCAGCCCCGCACATCTCAATATCACATGTGCTGGTCAATGTTTCGTTGCTTATAGTGCATACACCTGGCTGTGCTGCACATGCAGATACAAAACCAGGTTTGTAATCAAATGTCTCTGAAATATTGTCAGGATCATTATCGCAAGTGGATATCTCTGACTCATTAAAGATAGAACAGTCGATGACCAGATCAGTAGGTTCACATGTATATGTCTGGTTATGGCAAGTCTCATTATACCATGAAACACCTATGCAGACATCACCACATAAACTATTGTTAGGAATAACATCTGTTAGGACACAATCAACTTGGTTTAACTCTTCAGAGCAGCTCCATTCTTGTTCTCCGCATTCATTCTGGATGCCATCCTTGCTGCTGCAGTCTTCAATAATAGTAGTGTTGGCTCTGCAAGCAAAGTCTACGCAAATACCCTCATCGTGTGCAATTGCATTATCAGTACAATAATCTCTTGTTAAGTTTGAACAATCACTATTCTCTGTGCATTCATATTCAACATCACAGCTTGCTGAGCAGCCATCTCCACTTTCATTATTGCCATCATCACACTGCTCGCCATTATCAAGGAAACCGTCACCACAAGAGATGCAGACTGAGGCATTATAGGTTATAGTGGGTGCTGCACACTCATTATCGCTGCAAAAGCAGCTGTCACATGTGTTGGAAACATCTGAATAATCATACCAATCTCTAGCTATGCATTGATCAGCGCCGCAGTTAGTAGGTGTACAATCACTGTTATCGGTACATTCCGAGCCGCATGTTAAGTCACAGACGCTTGTTATCGTCTGGTTTTCCTCGGTGCATGAATCAGTTGCTTCATTGCAGACTGAAGTAAACGAATTCCCAGTATCCATCGTATAATTAAGACCATCAGGTGTATAATCACAAGTATTGACACCGGGTATATTGTTGCCTGTGCAATCAACTGTAGTTCCAGGCTGGCAGCCTGCATTAAAGCAGGTCTCTGCACCATTACAGTATAAACTATCATTGCATTCAGTAGTATTAGTATCGTCCAGTACACAGGATGCAGTTGCATTGGCCTCGCTGCAATCATATGTTTCCTCAACTATCTGTGAGCCGCTGCAGTAGTCAGTGTTTCTGTCAGAGCAATCTTCGAGCAGATCGTTAGTTTCACAATAGTATGTCACATTGCTGCACACCTGAGTGTAGATTGAGTCTCCTACACATTGATTATTGCATACTTCATCATGTGTTATGATATCAGTTATGACGCAGTCAACCTGGTTAAGCTCTTCAGAGCAGCTCCAGACGAATTCTCCACATTCGTTTTGCTGGCCATCTTTCAGGCTGCAATCTTCTATATAGGTTGTATTAACTGTGCATTCATTGTCTACGCAAATACCATCATCATGCGCAATAGTATCAACTGTGCAGTAATCTCTTGTTAAGTTTGAACAATCACTATTTTGAGTGCATTCATATTCAATATCACAGGTTGCTGAGCAGCCATCTCCACTTTCATTATTGCCGTCATCGCACTGTTCACCTGAATCAATAACTCCGTCACCGCATACAATACATCGAGGATCACTATAGTTGATGGCAGGAGCTCCGCATTGGTTGTCAGTGCAGAAGCAGCTGCTGCAGGTGTTGGCAACGTTCGTATAATCATGCCAATCCCTGCCCACACATTGGTCAGGTCCGCAGGTCGTTGCAGGGCATTCAGCATTCACTATACACTCAGCGCCGCAGAACTGCGCACAGAAGCTGATGACTGTCTCGTCTCCGGTTGTACAATAGCCTGGCTCTTTGCATTGCGAGTCAAAGCCAACTCTGTAGTCAAATGTGACTGATAAGTTATCAGGATCATTGTTGCATGTTGCAACTGGGTTTAAATCATATGCTGAGCAGTCTATAGGTGTGGTGCCCCGGCAATCCAGGAATGGGTGGCAGTATTCATAGCCGTTGCAGAACAGTCCATCATTACAGAGGCTGTCATCTGGATTATGCTTAATGGTGTCATTTTGCTCATCGCATACATCATTGGTGCATGAGACACTATCTGAAACTACTTTTGGATCATGTTTTATGGTGTTATTCTGCTCATCACAAGAGTCAATTGTACAGAACTGGCCATCATCCACATTTATGGGGTCATGTTTGATAGTGTTTGAGTTTTCATCACAATAATCTGAAGTGCAAAATAAATTGTCATCTGCATTAAGGGGGACATGTTTTATGGTGTTATTCCCTTCATCACAGTAATCAGTGGTGCAGAATTGCCCATCGTCAACTGGAGGCGCAATACCAGGCACGCACGCAGCATTTGAGCATGTTTCTTCACCATTGCAATAGAGGCCGTCATTGCAATCTTGGATTGGTGTTGTTTCAACCGCACACTCATTATCTTGATTGCATATTCCTTCATCGTGCATTATGGTAGTACTCTCTCCTGAGTTGCCAATCTTCCACCATATCGCTTCTTCACTAAAGTCTTGGCCATAGTTGGCGTCTCCAGATTGGTCCAGGATAGTCTGCCATGCAGACCCATCCCAGCAACTAAGGGTTATTTTATGTAAAGGTAACCGATTTGAATATACTTCTAACTGTAAGGGATTCTGATTCAAGCAGGTTAGTGGTAATGTAAAATTGGTTGTATCGGTTTGCTGGTATTTTGCTTGCCAGATTGCCCCTATTACATTATTAGGCTTGGTATAATTGATATAAAGGTATGATCCGTCACTCGGATAGTTATAACCCCCCGTATTCCAGTCACCATCAAAAGTATTGCTCCCTCCATTCCACAGTCCCTGTAATGCATACGTGCCAGTTCCCAATCCGCCGCAGTTTGTTGGCTGGTCAGCAGATTCTTGGTAACAATCGTATGATCCCCCACCACAATAGTCTCTTGTGAGATTTGAGCAGTCTGCATCAACCTCGCATTCATATTCAATATCACAGGTTGCTGAGCAGCCATCGCCATTATTGTTATTGCCATCATCGCACTGCTCGCCTGGATCTACTGTACCATCGCCACAAGCCGTGCATCGTGGATCGCTGTAGTTGATATTAGGAGTTCCACATTGGTTATCGCTGCATGAGCAACCAGAACATATATTTGGAACACTGGTAAAATCATGCCAGTCCCTGCCTATGCATTGGTCAACGCCGCAGAAGGTTGGAGCACAATCAGAATTCTGAGTGCATTCAGCGCCGCATTGGGGTATATTGCAAGTATGGGTTAGGTTTTGGCTTCCCGTAGTGCATGAATCAGTCTGCTCATTGCAGGTTGATGTATACGGAGCGCCATAATCGAAGGTCACATTGATGTTATCTGGGTTATTGTCACAGGTATTGACGCCAGGTATATCATTGCCTGAGCAATCCACTTCAGTGCCTGGCTGGCAATCATTTACCGGTGAGCATATCTCTGTACCATCACAGTATAAACCATCATTACAATAGGAATTATCAGGAACATTATTGCATGAGTCGGTTGCTTCATTGCATACATCTACGGTGCATGAAATGTTATCAGAGCAAACAACTGGCGTTCCAGGTTGGCAATCATTTACTGGATCACAATATTCAATGCCGCTGCAGAATTGGCCATCGTTGCAGATGCTATCCACTGGCTGGTGCAGAATGGTATCTGTAGCTTCATTGCAGGAATCAGAGGTGCATAAAACACCGTCATCAATCAGTGGAGCTGTTCCTGGCTGGCATGCTGCATTGGAGCAGGCCTCCTGACCGTCACAGTAAAGCCCATTATTGCATTCTTGTACTGGTGTTGTTTGTACCTGGCATGTTTCTGCAACACAAATACCTTCATCGTGTTTGATTTGGGTCGAGCTGCAGTAATCTCTGTCCAAATGATTGCAATCATCATTATTGGTGCACTCTGGTTCGCATTGTTTTGTGCATGATATAGTAATTCTGTCAATACTATGGCTCTGATCAGCTTGGAATACCAATGAATTTCCTGATGTTGCCAAATTAACTGTTGCATGGAAAGTATCAACCACATCAAACCAGGGATGGATAACCCAATCATCTGGCCTGGAGGTGCCGTCATCATAGTTACGGTATATGCAGGTAGCAGAAGGATTGTTTACGGTTTCTGTGTTGCAGTATAGGTCACTGGTCTTACCGAGATAGTTGCCGTTCAACCATGCGTCAGACCTCTCATTTGTTTGAGGTGTGTTCCCATCATAATAACCATAGTCGCCTCCTCTGACTGTAATATCGCAACTATAGACATCTTGAGATGGTGCTGAGAATGTAAATGTGTTCAGGTTGTTGTAGAAGCCCATACCAGAATTCTGGAATAAACCGTCGTATTGGCAGTTCAGGCCCTGGTCGCATGTTAGCTGCTGGCTGAATGAAATCGGATTACATATCTGTTCAACTTGGCAGCTTGAGGAGCACCCATCACCATTGGCAGTATTGCCATCATCGCATTGTTCATCGGGATCCAGGTTTCCATCACCGCATACTGGAGCGGTGCCGCTAACTCTAATCTGCCTGATTTCCTGATCAGGAATATCATTCAAGCATTTGCAATCAGGAACAACGGTAGTCAGGATGATAGTATAGTTGCCAGCCGAAGCTGGAATCCATTGGAATAATACATTCTCATTGCCATCTCTTACTATATACTTGGTCACTTTTTGGGAGAAAACCACTTGGCCGGTTGCATCATTCTTAATAGTTACATCGATAGTAGTGTCAGATGAGAAGAAATCTCGTACAATCTCGGGGTTGTCTGGCTCATCATAGGGTGCTCTGTTCGCTTCTGAGGTTGCAGAATCTATGTTAGCTGCTATCTGAACTGTCTGTCCAGGTTGCGCAGTCACCGGAGCCGAGAATGTGTTTATGTCAGCTATACAGTCCGTATGCTTGTTGAAGTTGACATTTTCTTCATATGAACATGAACCAGAACAAATTGGTGTCCAGAGCATTTCCTGAGCCCTGTAGCATTGAGCAAACCAGTAAGTGCCATACCCATTTGCAGGAGAGGGGGTCTGATACACTAATGATACCTTATTTGTAGGTGAGGTAGTGTCAGCTGCCTGAGTTCCCAGAGTTACGCAATTGGCATCTGCACAGACAAAATTCATTGCCCGTACGTTGTTTACTGGATTTCCATTATAGAACCAATTTGTAGTGTAGGAATAATCAGCCAAGACCGAAGAAGCTAAGAGTATTGAAATGATACATAACAATAATGGATATTTTGTGTGTTTCATCCTTATGATCCGCCAACACCAGGACCGCTGCTGGAGCCTGAAGGTCCACTGCTGCTAGAGCCTGAAGGTCCACTGCCTGAGTCCGAAGGTCCACTGCTGCTAGAGCCTGAAGGTCCACTGTTGTTACTGTTGTCGGAATCTCCTGGACCTGGTGGAAAATTCTGGTCAGTTGTCGTAGTTGTATCATCAGAATCGGACGAAGCTGGAGCAGTTTTTGTTTTACTGCTTTGCCTTGAAGGTGCTGGCACAATTGTCGTAATGTTTTCAACAGATTCAATTTGAGGCCTTCGGTTTATTGGAGTTCGTAATCCATCAGTTGCCTGCCCTCCGCCAAAGTAAATTCCTCCCGAAATAGTAACCATGAACGAGCTATCAAACGCTTCTGGATCAGAATATACATACACTCCTGCACTAAAGAATTTATCAAACAAATTGTTGCCGTCAAACATTTTGACAGCTTCTGCTCCAGCATATGCTGTTCGCATTGGTTTGCTTCCATCAAAGTCTGATGTAAAAGATACATAACCTGCTACCCCGCTGACGTTGGCATTCCCTAGTATACGTCCTATCCTTCCTTCAACATCAAATCCCTGCATATACCCTTTCTCTTGCACAGTCATGCTAGTGGGTGTTGTAGTTGTCGTTGATTCAGCACTTCCGATAGGAAAATACAGATCTGCTTTAGCCCCCCCCAACCATACTGGGGTTCCAAGCTGCCAATCTGCAGTTACGCCTCCTCCTACAAGCCCATCTACACTTTCGGCTGCTCCACTGATGCCGAATGTACCGCTTTCTTGGGTCCTATGCCTGAGTGTGACGTTTCCGAGCAAATTCTGCTGGCTACCTCCTTCATCGTAGGTTCGTGAACCTGCTCCTATCTGACCAAATAATAAATTATCATCTGAAGAGCCGTACACTGGCACAACAGCAGAACCTCTGAATTCTGAATCACTATCCCTTACACGAGCGTCTGCACTGAGATCAAGGCTATCAAAACTGTGAGAGGGATTAGCCTGAGCTGCAGACCCCAAAACAGTAATTCCGGCGAGGACTCTTGCGGCCGGCTGAAGAAATGTAGGAACATGATCTGCTATATAGTTTACTGCCCTCTGCATGATTGAATTATTCTGCACCTTTAAAACCCCCAACAATAACAACTGGGAAGTAGTGCTTATTATAAAGCATTTCTGTGCTAGAATATGTATACCCAAAAGTATTTTCAGAAAACTATATTATTAATGCCATTGGTTTTTTGTCACCTAAGAACACAAAGATACTATTTTAGCGATAGAAATGGTAGTTTTGGTACATTGGCTCTTTTAGAAAAAATCGATTATGCTTGCAGAATAAAAATTTAACAAAAAAAGAAAAAATTTAATGTCTTGGCTTTGAAAGCAAGACAATAACCAACACCAATGCGCCAACTGCAATGACAATTGCCACAATCAAGATGATTGTGAACATGCTGGAATCGGTGAAGCCTGCTTCAACTGACTCGTCATTGCCTGCACCGGCGATTATAGGCGGTATAACAACCTCATCATTGTCTTCTTCCTGTCTCGGTGGCTGTACTACAACTTCCACATCGTTCTGGTCGTCTGCGCTCGTGTCAGGCTCTTCCTCTTCCTCAACAACAGGCTGGCAGCTTGGAACGCTTACAAATAAAGACTCTTCGTGGCTCTGCTTTATCCTGTCATAGTAAGTAGTTACGGTCACTATCTTGTTGCCTGATGTAATCCCACTCGGAACAGGAATATTGTAAGAGAGGCCTATGTCATCTCCTGCATCTAAGTTGATATCCTTTCTTCGGTCCTGATATGAGAAATCAGTGCTGGTGACCTTGACTTCAATCTCATCATTGTCATCCTCGCCGATATTGACGAGCGTGAAACTGAAGCCTACTGAGGATTCTCCGCACTGGAGTGCAACGGTGTCATCAAGATCAATTATGGCAATTTCGTCATTGTCCTGGTTGAGCTCAAGCTCTATCTCAATCTGCTCTCCCTGCAATGCGCCATTGTCGTCTTCTGCATAGACCGTCACTACAAGCACGTCATCCTGGTCTGCATCATAGTCAATGTCAACTGAGTCAAAGGTAATATCATCTTTTTCGTTCGCATTCACATCAAGGTCCTGGTCATCATCTATATCAAAGTTGTCTTCCCTGGCAACAATCTCGATGGTACCATCGCTGAAGTCAAGGTTTTCAGGATCCCTGTCATTGTACTTGTTTTCTACTCTGACAGTCAACTCAAGCGTGTCTCCTGGCTTCAGGTCTTCAACCTTATCGTTTGCGTCATAGCTCTTCTGGCTAAGCTCATTTACCTTGATATACACTTTATCAATGACCAAGAAATTATCTGCCTGCAAGGCCAGAGGAACTGAAGCAGTCTCCACATCAGCCTTGTTAGCTGCATTAACTACCGTAAATTGAATGGTGCCGATGGTATCCTTTACCTGGTCGGGATCATTCTTGAAGAAAGAAGCAAGATCCTCAGGGATTCTGCTTCTGACTGTAATCTTCTGGGAACTTCCAGCATTAAGCTTGAATGGCGTCGCTGGGCTGACAGTTATATTATATTTGGCATCTGTTGGAAATGTGATATCCGTAATGTTTACGGCGGTAGCGCCACTATTGGTGATGGTGAATTCAGCGCTTGCATACACATTCTGGTCTGCTACGTCATCAGCATCAGGATTGCTTCTTGGCTGTGCACTTGATCCGACTGTAACCTCAGATGGCACACTCAAAGAAGCCATAGCTCCCATTGCCATGACTACCATTAAAAATAAGCTTATCACTAGTATTTTTCTCATTTACTAACACCCCCATGTGTTATCATATTATGTGAGTACTTCAGAGTAGTATTTAAATATTTATATACTGTAGTATACAGGTCGCTTTCATTCTTCTTCATCCTTTTCCGGCTGTTCCTCGTCTTCCTCAGCATCAGTCTGCTCCTCAGCAGCCTGTTCTATTGTGGGTTGCTCACTTTCATGATGCGTAAGTTCCCCTAGGGTGCTCTTTTCCGGGAAAGATGGATCATGCTGCTGGGAGAGTTTAACCAGTTCCTGAGCCTTCAAGGTGGCTTTGGCATGTTCAATTGCATCAACCTCAGAACTGGCTAAACCTGTCTTGAGAAGGATCCTGGCTAATTTCTGTATTTCTGTGTCATCCATAGGGATTTGGTAAGCATCCAAGCTATAATAATTTTGTGATTATAACAAATCACTTTAATAATCGGAAATTTGTTTCCCGCAAAAAGTGATTTGCTTATTAGGAAATAACTTTACTACCATTTTTGACTTGCGAAAATTAATGTTATTTCCTATAGAATTCAATACCTTGTTGTGGTGAAGTCAGCGCCACCTTGCAATAGCCGTTCCTTGTCTTTTTTCAGGGATGAGCTGACTATCTTGCCTATATATATAGTATGGTCGCCTGCATTTATCTCATTTATGACTTCACATTCAATGTAGCCAACAGCTTCCTTCAATCTGCCGCAGTCAATAGAATCTGCTTCTTCCATCGTCAGGTTTGCTTCTCTGAACTTGTCAAGATGCTCTCCTGTTTTGGTGCCGCACACGACCGCTGCTTCTTTAAGGTCAAATGGTATGAAGTTGACCGCAAAGCATTTGCTTTTGTCAATGAGCTTTTTTGAGAATCTTGTGTTTCCTATAGAGATAGCATACAATTCAGGCTCTTTGCTGACGGGGGTATGCCATGTTACGGTGATGATATCATCTTTCTCAGTTTCTTTCCCTAAGATCCTGACTTCTGCCCTTGATGTAACTAATACTACTTGGCGTGGATTGTACAAGTTTGACATATTCGCATACTGCAGTCATGGAGGTATATATCTTTTTTGTTTGTTTTAGTAGTTACTATCAAGTGGTTATAATTTCGAAAGATTTATATATGTCCTGGTTTTCACACTCTTAAAATGTCCGCATACAATTTTCAGGCAGCAATAGTTCCTGTCTTGGCTAAACTTTCTGCTTTGGAAGGCATCGCCGCTAGTGCACCTACCACAGCCGCAATTCCAGTAACTTTAAAGTCTGTGAGCCAATATAGGCACGCTGGCATAGCAGAAGAAACCATTGTTGATCTTTCTAGAAAAGTAGCTGAGTATGACAGAGAAAATCAAACACAAAGTCGATCTCTAAAGGCAGAGGCAGCAGGCCTCAGTTCCAGCCAATATGGCGCTTATCTGCAGCTAGCCGAACAAAACGGCGAAACTGTCAGGAAGGCAAAGGATATCCGAGATGAAGCTTACCAGCGTGGGATTGCTTTGATTGAGGAAGAAGGACTTTCCAGAACTGCAACTTATGAGCGTCTTGCTGCAGAATTTGGTTATAGCGCAAGCACCATGGGCAAGCAGTTCAGGGTAGCTGAAAAAGATTTACTTGAATCGCATCTTGAGTTTGTAGCAAGTGATGCTCCTGCTGGAAGTTATGCTGCTCCACAAAAGATCTTATTTGGTGAAAGAATTACTCCGAGCGGAATTAAGACTGGGTTAGCTGCCGTGGCAATGCTCCTCATATCTTCAGTTTTTTCACTATCCAAACCTTCTTCATATACTGTTCCACCTGTTCCTGATTCGCATATATCACACTACGAAGCTGTATCAACTGGAGCTGCGACTGGTCCAGAGCCTAATCCAAAACACTCTTCACCTCTCCTCAAGTCATTGATTCAGGGATATAACCAACTGGATGGAATAGTAACTAAATCCAGCGGAAGATATTGGGTAACTGTCGATACTGATAAATTTCCTGGTGGCACCACCTATGACAGTCCTGATTTGATTCTGATTCAGAAAGTATTGGAGCAACATGGTTATCAACCAGTTAGGGATCATGATTTTAAATATCAAAAGGCGGCAGCCGGAACTGTTGCTGAGACATCTCCGAGCAAATCAACACCGCAGACTAAGACGGAGGTACATAGCCCAGGAATTAAAGTAGCTGATACTCAAGTAGCTTCTGCAGCTCCGCAGCTGGATGATAGGCAATATGTTAAGGATGATGCAGCCATGCAACGAATCGAAGCTGCTTCAAGTGAAACTAAAGTCACTCCAGCTTCTCAGATCAGCTATGCAGGAAAAAAACCAACATACTCTAGACATGCGACTGCCGATGTTTCAACTGCTGCTTCACCATTAGAAAAAACTGTCGCAGCAGCTTCAGCGATAACTTCTAAGAGAGGAGGCTTACTTAGTGCAGTGAAAAAAGGATTTTCAGCAATTGGCGGTCTGTTCTACCAATCTTACGATGCACAGATTCAAGAAGCTGACGCAGCAGCAGCAACACTTGAGAATCGGGCTTTAGCTCAGAACCAAGCAATGCATAGCGATCAATATTCATTTAGTAATCTACTCAATCAGAATGAGGGCAGGTTATTGTTGCAGATTTTGTCAAATTCAGGTCTTGAACGAGAATGGTTTAGGGGGCCTGTAACTGCAAACGACATCGCTTCAAAACTCGCGAGTTATGGATTGGGTCCTCAAGCAGGATGGCATCCCCATGATAGATTGACCGCCGAAAGGATCGCTTCTATCTATGCTGGCATGACTGGTAGGGATGCAAGGGAAGCATATTCATTAAATGAAACTCAATTGATAACCAAGTTAAGTCAGGCTGCGTACCAAAAAGTCAAGCACCCTACGAGAAAAGAGAGCGCATCTAGAGTTTTGCCGGGAACTATCCCTTCAGCAACCTGGTTTACCTCAATTGAAATAGATCCAAACCATCTAAGGTTGGAGATTGAAGGAAAACCAATTTCGTATACTGATCCCAACGGAAAAAAACATAGTGTTTACGTCAATAGAGAAAATGAAGTGAGGGTAAAAAGAGCCCTTTGTGATACCAGAATAGGCGGGATAAATCCTGAAACACTTGAGCTGTCCATAGATCCACAGCATTCTGCGCATCTGTCAACTAATGTTACCCATGCAACATTAGGGAATTTATATCATAAAGATCCTCCCAAACCCGGACCTGATGGAATCAAATACCTTCCCCAAATTACGGGCATTCCTATTGGTTTTGAAATGAGAAGGATACATGTCGAAGGTTCCAGGAGTTCACGGGTCAGGTATGAATTAGTCGATACCCGGACAGGAGAACTAGCCGCTTTGTATAGCTCGCGATTTGAAAACCCCACTTATTCGACGTTGCATACCTTCGTGTCATATCCGCTCATGGCTGATTTGGTCAATGATAGATTTACTAACACCGGTATTTTAACTAGTGATGGCCAACCTATAGTGGAATCTGCAGACCATCGTTATTTCCGAACCTGGCAAGGAAGAATTATCCAAGGACTGGCTAAGTCGACTGTTCAGGACGCAATGCATGTGCAGAATACCATTTTACCTACCCGGGGCCAGAAATTTATCCCAACGCGAACACCTACACCGGCTGCAAAAACTGTAAGCGTTAAGATGGTCAGACGTTAAGAATATATACTAAATCTTTTTCTTCTTCTATAACCTCTTTAATATCAAAAAATTCTTTGATTTTCCTCTCAATGAGGTCTTTTTTTGAAGATTTTTTTAGGAAAGTCAAAACAAACGTATCCTTTCCAACCCTTTTTATCTCCTGCAATCCTTTTTCAATATCTTCAAAGTTTTGGATTGCTGTAACACTTATCACCACATCAAAGAAATGGTCTGGATAGGGGATGTTTTCTGCAGGTGCTAGTTTGTATTCTATGTTTTCCTTATCCCTTGCCCTTGCCAATAGCTTGGGGGCAGGGTCAATGCCATACCTTTTGCAGGGCCATGGTTCTGTTGTCAATCCGGTTCCGCATCCCACATCGAGAAGCTTGTCACTTGAGCCGACAGAAATGTATTTTTTGATCAGTTCAACTTTTTTTAATTGCTCTTCCTTATGCAGCTCTTCATAGCCCTCAGAAATATCGTCGTAATAGGTCATTGTACCTTGCATTCTCTCAAAAATTTTTCAGTTTCCTCTCCAATCAAAGAAAAATCAATAGTATACCCTTTATCCTTCCTCTTCATCAGCTCTGCCCTGACCCTTAACAAAACCTTCTTTTTGATTTCACGGGCATCTTTATCTGGTAAGTTCTCCTGTAAAGGATTCAGATTGTTCCTGTACGCCAGCGCAATGTCAACATCCCTGGAAATTTCGTTTTGATAGTACACTCTTAGTTCTTCTTTTAATTCAGATTTTACCAGTATCTTATGGGTAATGGTATTGCTGGCAACACCAATGAACCGTTTAATACTATCGGGTCTATTCATCAATGATCGGCCTGTGTGATTTTTCCTGCAGCATCAGCAATTTATTTTCCAGCTCCCTATACTCTTTCTTAAATCTTGCTAAAAATCTTCTTTTGGATTCCTCGCCAGCGTACGCTGCCAGTTTATCAATTAAATCCTTTCCAAATAACCTATCTGTCTCTTTCTCAACAGATTTTGCAGTGAGCTCTTTATCCTCTGAGAATAATTTGATGCTTACAAAATCCCTAATAACCTTCTTCCGTTGCTTTATGGTGAATAGGTCAAATGCCTCAATCAAGTTCTTGTTCTTTAACAAGTAGACATCCAGAAGCTTATAGTTTATGCTTTTGTCTTTTCTAAAAATAATTCTCTCTTTACAAACAAACCTATCGACCATCAAACTAAATAGGGGATCCTGTTTAATTCCCTTCAATAGGATTTGAAGATCTATAAAAATCAGGTGAGGTGTAACGCCCAGCGTTTCCCTAATTTGATCTTTTAGGGTTTTTTTATCGGTAATGAGCGGATCTATTACTATAATATCTATATCCTCGAAAGTGAATCCCTTCTCAAGGAAAGATCCCGTGATCAAAATATTCTTACTGGCCCCTGCTGAATCGATTATCTTAAAGATCTTTTTTATAACCTCTTTTTTGATTTTATCAACGGCGACATTGTACTGGAAGGGTTCAATTTCCCTGCTCATTGTTTCTAAGACTGGCTGCAGCAGCACTGCAGTGCCCGGCTCAAATCCCATTTCATCCTTCTGCAGGTAAATCTGGTTAAATCTCGATCCTTTGCTGATTTTTCTGATTAACATAACCATAGTACGTATTAATACGTATTAATATATAAAGGTTTTGGTCTTGGGGAAGGAACCTTCACTTTTGGCAGAATTCAGAAATATCGTCGTAATAGGTCATAGCGTGGTGATTTCACCGTCTATTTCCACTTTATCTCTTCCAGTAAAGTATGTTGGAATCGCTACCCCCTCTTCTACACACCTTCCTTCAGCTCTTGTAATCCTAGTGGCTCTTGTAGGCATCTTCATTCTACTGGGGATATCTATATCTAGGAATCTCCGAGCTGCTACTGCAACAGCGTCAGGCGAAACATAAAATACACCCCTAAACTCATAAATAGCGTTATATCCTCTCTCATTTAATAAAAGTTCTATTGTATCACTCCTGCTTGTAAGCCTTCTTGGATCCATCCCTATAGTAGAATTGCTACCTATTTAAAAAACTTAACACAAATCTTATATATGAACGGGCATTAGATTGGATGGGGGATTACCTTGGAAGAATATTATAAGAAGATAATCGAAGCTATCGGTGAGGATCCAAACAGGGAAGGCCTCAAAGATACTCCGGAAAGGGCGAGCCGCGCATTTAGGGAGATCACCAAGGGATATAGCCAAAAAGCAGAAGATATACTTAATGGCGCTATTTTTTCTACCACTTCAGAAGGCATGATTGTGGTGAAGGATATTGAGTTATACTCGGTATGTGAGCATCATATGCTGCCTTTTATCGGTAAGTGCCACATCGCCTATCTGCCCTCTGGCAAAGTGATTGGGCTGTCAAAGATTGCCCGCTTTGTCGATGTGTTCGCCAAAAGGCTGCAGATCCAGGAGAATCTTACAAAGCAGATTGGGGATGCTATCCAAAAAGCAACAGGCGCAAAAGGCGTAGGCGTCATTATTGAAGCCCAGCATCTCTGCATGATGATGCGGGGAGTGGAAAAGCAGAATTCTGTCATGAAGACCAGTTATATGTTGGGTGGATTCCTGAGCAACGCAAGCACCAGGCAGGAGTTTTTGAATCTGTTAAAATGAAGATCAAGATAACTAATCTTAGGCTACAAGCCATCATCGGCATTAATGATTGGGAAAGAGAGAAAAAACAGGATATAGTCATAACTGTTGAAGCAGAATTTGATGGTTCTCGGGCTGCTGATTCTGATGGCATACAGGACAGCGTTGACTATAAAAAACTAACAAAGAAAATAATCTCTGAAGTTGAGAAATCAAAATTCTTTTTATTGGAAAAGATGGTAGCTCATCTCCTGGATATGGTCATGGAAGACCCCAAGGTAAGAGAAGCTAAGGTTACCGTTGATAAGCCAGGCGCTTTGCGCTTTGCGGATTCTGTAAGTGTTGCTGACACCAGGATACGATGAACAGCGCTATCATATGCTTCGGATCCAACATAGAGCCGGAAAAGAATGCGGAGAAAGCCAGGGAATTGCTGGCCAAGGATCAGGCACTCATTGCCACCTCTGCCTTTTTGAGGACAAAACCTGAAGGTTATTCTGTACAGCCAGATTATTTGAACGGCGCTTTCCTCATACAGACCGAGTTATCCTTTGAAGCACTGAAAACTTATCTGAAGGGAGTGGAGAATCTGATGGGAAGGATCAGGACTACTGACAAGCATGCACCACGAACCATCGATCTCGATATTGTAGTCTATAATGGCAAGATTATCAGTGATGATTACCTCATCTATTATTTTGTAAAGAAGAGCGTTGACGAGCTTCTGCCGCTATTGAAGTAAAGATTATAAATGAATTCTTACTTGTCATCTGCATGGATGAAGAAATAGCGTCCTTGCTTCAGAACATTACAGGCAAGGAACACATCAAGCTGGTTTCCCGCGGCAACAAGGCTATTCAATATGCATTGCGCATTGCTAAGAAATTGGGAAAGAAAAAACTGTTTATCCAGGATCAGGGCGGCTGGATCACTTACAAGCAGTTTGGAACAGAATTAAAGTTTGATGTCACTCTAGTCGAGACTGATTATGGTTTAGTTGATGCTCAGAAATTGTCTGTTGATGCAGAATCAGTTTTATTGATCAATTCCCTCACCGGATATTTTGCAGAGCAGGATATGGATAAGATCTATAATGCCTGTTTTAATGCCGGCTGTCTGGTTATCAATGATATCTCTGGTTCGATTAGTACTGAAATGGGCAAAATTGGGGATATTTTAGTCTGCAGCTTTGGTTCTGATAAGCCGTTGAATTATGGAAAGGGAGGTTTAATTGCCGTTGAGAACAAAGAGTGGTTTTCCTTGGCACAGATTTTGGAGGAAGATTTCGGAAAAGATTTTGAACAGAAATTGCTGGATTTGGAAGAAAGATTGACTTTATTGAGGAATGTTACCCAAAAAATAAAAAAAGATCTGGGTCATTTCGACATAGTCCATAAGAATAAGGGAGGAATTAATGTGGTCATAAGATACGGCTCTGAGGATGAAAAACAGAAGCTGATAGACTACAGTAAGAAAAACAACTATGAATACACTGAATGCCCCCGCTCCATACGGGTTACTTGTGATGCGATAAGCATAGAAGTCAAAAGGCTGTAGAAAAACTTAAAAACTAGTTCTTATTTTTGGTTTATTATGAGGCTACTCCATATCGTGCTCATCTTTTTGGTCATCGGTGGTATAATCATAGCGACTAGCTACCGACTTAACCTTAAGGAACCCGACGATCGGAAAACTTTCTTAGGGAAGTTCTCTGGCTGGGTTGTGGGGGTTGGCAAGAATGTTATCAAAACAGTAGGGTACGCATTCAAGCTGGATTGGCTCCCCGAAAAAACCCAGAATGAAAGCATGAACTATACTAATTTTGAGATTAACGGATAAAGAGGTGGTTGATATCTTACAGGAACCCGAGTCGATGGATGAGTGCTTATACTTCTCTAATAGGAATATTGATACCGGAAAGGCAATGGCCTGGGTGTACCGACCTGAGTGCCCTTCTTGTAAAAAAGGGAGATTGGGGAAGCCAGTCAAAAAGAATGGCAAGGTCGACAAGAAGGCTGAACATTTCGAGTGCCCTGAGTGCAAGCATCAGATGTCAAATGAGGAATCTGAGAATCTGCTTCGGGTAGAGGTTAAATACACCTGCCCTTTCTGCGGAAAACCAGGGGAAGCGACTACTGAGTATAAACGTAAGGTATGGAAAGGTGTTCCTGCGTACGTGTTTGAGTGCAGCAGCTGCCATGAGAATATCGGGATTACAAAGAAGCTGAAGGATCCTAAGTAATTCCGGGTGAGGTTTTTTAAATCAGATATCACTTCCCTCATTTATGCCTGAAGGAATTTGGTTGGTTGAAAAATGGGTAAAACCCCGAAGCTGGGAGCATACCGTAAGACTGTCAAATGCATTTTCAGCACTTGATGACATCGTTGTTCCCTCAAGTTCTGTTCCCCCTATCCCTAGGCCAGTTAGGGCAACAGATATAGCAGAAGGCATCTCAGCTGGCGTCAGGCAGAAACGGCTGGTGGATAAAGACCGTAGCGGGAGGAAAGCACGGATTCTATATGATGCCATGGGTGGATTGGATAACAGGGCTATAGTCAAATTATTTTTGGGAGCCTATGGGGCAGGGATGCAGATTGCTGATGATAAAGATTCTTTTTTTGTGGCTGATATTTCTACAGCAACAGATGCCTTTTTGTCGTTTGCATCTTTTAAGGGATTCTACATACAAACCAGTTTGAGTCTCACACCTTGCGGTGTAGCAGCCCTAGAGGATTTTGTACGTGGACAAATGGGAACTTTGGTTAGAAGTGGGCGAACCATCCAAGTCAGGGAACGCTTTAGTGATAATAACACCACCTATAACCTTCTGATCAATAATCAGGATCATTCACCAGAGAAAAGAGATTATGCAGTATTGCAAGTACCAATCAATCCATCTCAGTATGGCATAACCATGGTAGTGGAGCATATGACTGGCCAAGGCAGGGACAAAACTGTCTGGAAGCCGGAAACAACCAATCTGGAGTTTAATATGTACCTTTATCGCTTACTTCAGAAAAACTATGCCTTTTTTTCGCCCCCCCTGATGGCGGGCAGATAGGCTCTGTAGAAAATCTCGCTATAGCTCGGGTTAGCAGCTTCAAACCTTAAATTCTGTAACCCTACAACTGACATTCTCCGGATGAGGCAACCCTCTTGTCGGTTCGTTAGTTGACCGGATTAGGTTTGACCTAAGGCTGCTAACCTACATTTTCTACAGAACCGGGCAGATAGCAACTTTTTTAAATTACAGTCTTATTCTTTCTGATTGGTGGTTAAATTCAAGACAATAATAACTTCAGCACTGCCCTACGCCAATGGGCCGATCCATGTCGGCCATCTTGTAGAGTACATCCAGACAGACATATTTGTACGGTTTCTTAGGCTGATTGGAGAAGATGTAGTGTATTGCTGCGCTGATGATACCCATGGAGCGCCGATTGCGATAAAAGCGGACGAATTGAAGATCACACCTGAGGAACTGGTTGCCAAATACCACAAAGAGCACACCGAGGATTTTTCTAGTTTTCATATAAAGTTTGACTCCTATTACTCAACAAACAGTCCTGAAAACAAACATTTCTCTGAATTGATATTCAAGAGACTGCAGGAGAAAGGGTACATCTACACCAAGGATGTAGAGATAACTTACTGTGAGCATTGCAAAAGAAGCCTGCCTGATCGGTATGTAAAAGGAAAATGCCCAAGCTGCGGTGCTGAAGACCAGTATGGGGATGTTTGTGAGGTGTGCAACAAGGCCTATACTACCATCGATCTAGTCGATCCCTACTGCACGATCTGCAGGAGCAAGCCAATACGGAAAGATTCAAAGCATTATTTCTTCAAGTTAAGCGCATATGCCCTAGAATTGGACGCATGGTTATCTGGAAATAAGAAGCTGCAGCCTGAGATAGTCAGCTATGTCAGGAATTGGATCAAGGATGGGCTTAAAGACTGGGATATCTCAAGAGACGGGCCTTATTTTGGCTTTAAGATACCTGGCGAACAGGATAAATATTTCTATGTATGGCTGGATGCGCCTATAGGGTATATAAGCTCTTTTGCCAATACTTTGAAGGGAGATGTTGTGAAAGCCGAGAAAGAATGGAACAAGAGCAAGATAATTCATTTCATCGGCAAGGATATCATCTATTTCCATTTCCTGTTCTGGCCGGCAATGCTGAAGCTGGCTGATTTCCAGCTGCCTGACCATTTAGTGGTGCATGGGTTTTTGACTGTAAATGGGGAAAAGATGTCTAAATCCAGAGGAACTTTCCTCACTGCCAGAGATTTCTTGAAGAAATACAATCCTGAGTATCTGAGATACTATTACGCCAAGGTGCTCAGCAAGAAGATGTCTGATATAGACCTTGACTTTAAGGATCTGCATGACGGCATCAACAATGAATTAGCAGCCAATATAGGCAATTTTTGTTATCGAGTTGTTTCTTTTACCAACAAGTTTGCTGAAGGAAAAATCAAAAGCATCGATGAAAACACAGAGCTCATTTCTGAGATTGAAAAAAGGATAGCGCATGCCAAAGAGAGCTACGCGGATGTGAACACCAATGAAGCGGTCAAAGAGATCCTGCAGATATCTTCATTGGGCAACAAGTATTTCCAGGAGAATGAGCCATGGAAGCTGGTGAAGGAGGACCGAGAAAAAGCCGGCAAGATACTAGGGCTTTGCGTCAATATTGTGAAGAATCTGGGAATATTGATTTCGCCGATACTGCCCCATTTTTCTGAGGAACTTCTGTCACAGCTGAATCTGAAAAATCAGACATGGAAGAATCTCGATTTTTCCTTCACGGGAAAGACAGGCAAGGAAAAAATTCTTGTTGAGAAGGTGGAAGAAGAAGTTGCACAAACATTCAAAGAAGTGCCCTTTACCGTTGATGATGGGGTAAAGAAATTAGGCATTACAGTGCAATTCGCGCAGATAGATAATGTTACAGTCAAGAAGAAAAGCGAAACCTTGGAGAAGCTGAAGAAGGGCATTATATCAGCTGATTTATCCAAGAACAAAATCTATGTCGAGGGGAAGAAGCTGAATCAAGGCAAGGGCGAGCCGCCCTATGCCTGGCTGCATCAGATTATTGCAGAAAAAGGAAAATTACCAACAATAAATACGGTTGTGGATTCATATAACCTTGTTTCTGCCAAATACCTTCTGTCGGTAGGTGCTCACGATACTGAGAAAATAAAAGGCACGGTCAGATTTAAGATTACCGACGGTTCGGAGAAATACATCCCTCTCGGTGGTAAGTCTATCGAGAAGATCTCAGCCGGAGAATATGCCTGCTGTGACGAGGAACATGTCATGTGCAGGCTGGATGTGAAGCAAAGCGAGTACACCAAAGCTGATGAAAAAACAAAAAGCGTGCTTATTTATGTGCAAGGAAATAAGGAGAATACTGATGCAGAGATTTCCGCTGCATTGAAAGAGATATGCGAGAATATCGTCAAGTTCTGCGGTGGCAGCTATAAACTGTTAGGTTCTCAGCAGTTTCCATTAAATCTACGGGTTGCTGAAATAGAGTCTGTTGAAGATCACCCTGATGCTGATAAGCTATATATCATACAGCTGAAATTGGGAGAGGAAAAGCGGCAGATTGTGGCAAGCATCAAGCCTTTCTACGCTAAGGAACAGCTCAAAAAAAAGAAATTGATCATCGTTACCAACCTAAAGCCTGCCAAGTTCAGGGGCATCGAAAGCAAGGGAATGCTCTTGGCAGTTGAACATAAGGGTGATGTTGGTGTACTGTTTGCAGAGAAAGCTGCCTCAGGCACCCAAGTGCAGTTTTCAGGTGCAGAGATCAAGAAAGGGCAGATAACGTACAGCGAATTTGAAGCTGCGGGATTGTATGCAAAGGACGGTAAGGTTTACTTCGGCAATCATGCGCTGAGTGCGGGCAGCGAGGAAATAAAGTTAGATAAGTTTTCTGAAGGAAAGATAGGTTAATATTTAACATAAATATGTTTTAAAGGACCACATACATTGCGATTTGGAAATTAAAGGGAAAAAGAATCAAAAATGCGACTATAGGCATGCTTGCACGGCAACAGCATTGATATTTGAAAATTTAAAGTCAATGGCAACTTCAATTAAGTATATTGCAAGAACGATAATAGGTGGCGAGTGACAATGAATTATTGCTCCTACAATAGAAAAAAATATATAGTAACTGAGAATATCGGGTATTTTGAAGGAGGATATAAATGAAAAAACCCATAATTGTGATTCTTGTATTATTGGTAAGTATATATACAGTTGCTGCGGAATGCGTGATACCTACCAATGGCATGGCTATAACAAAGAACACTATTTTATGCGAAGGAACCTATACCCTACCAGCTGGAGTGAAACTTGAAGCAAAAACAGACATAATCTTTGATTGCAATGGCGCAACATTAAGGGGAAAAGGCGAAAATACAGGTATCAGTGTATCATGGGGTGGCCAGCATACTATTAAAAACTGCAATATAAAGAACTATGGAACTGGCATTTTTATGTGGGTATCCAATAATAATCTTATTAGATCAAACAATTTTATTAACAATTATAATGGGATATATTTTGATGATGCAGACAATGTAAGAGTGATTAACAATAAATTTTATCACAACACGAAAGGTATATATGTGTATTGGGATTCCACTGGAATAGTGATTGAACGCAACATTGTTACTGAAAACTTTGACTCAGGAATCGCTGTAAGCTGGGATCCATCTGAAACATTGATAAGGAATAACAAGATTGTGGGCAATAACAAAGGTATTGAAGCTGATTGCCCATATGGGCATGGAACAGATAACAATTATTACGAAAACAACGTAATTAAAGACAATGAATATGGCATTTATCTGTGTCAGGCATATTCCAGCACAGTCAAGGGCAACTTGATAAAGGATAACCGAAATGGAATTTATGTGACTGGTGGTAGTGGAAACTATATTTATCAGAACAATATGGTTAACAATAGTATCCAGGCATTTGATTACGGCGTCGCATCATGGAATAATAACAATGACGGAAACTATTGGAGCGACTATGACACTCCAGCAGAAGGATGCATTGACCAAAACAGCGATAACATTTGCGATTCTCCATATAGCAACATACCACCTTTTAATAGGTCTGATAATTTACCGCACACGATTGCTTTCGGCACTTAATATTAAATTAATTTACTATTCTTATCAGCATAAATCAGATTTTGGCTAGTTGTGTTGATTTACTTATAAAACATTCCGAAGTACAATCGGTGGTTTATAATGGGCATACTGGGGAAATCTCATATGAGCCTCTTGACTCTTGTTTATCCAATTTAGTGGGGGAAAAGCAAATAAAATGCAAAGATCAAGTGCATATCTCACAAGTAGAAGGACGGAAGCGAGATTGGAAAGAAACACGAAATGATTTCTATAGGATCTACTATAATTTTAGTATACCTCTCTTTCTAAATCTCTTGACTATTTTATGTCTCTATTAACAAGTTTATATCTTTTTAGCATATTTATAAGTTAAATGTTTTTTATTACATAAAGTGTTATAAATAACATAAATATAAACCAGAAAAGTGAATATTGTGTAATACGTAACACTCTTACATTATAAACTTTTCATAAATATAATACCAATAATATAACTACGCTCTTTTGTGTTTAATAATATAGTCTTAATATCATAATATATGTACTGTATTACAGAAAAATTTATAAATAAAAGTATCTTGGAGATTAAGAAATGGCTAACATAGACAGTTTAAGCCAGTATGTTCTCTATATCTATAGCCTTAAGAGCCTGCCTCAGAAGAGGAAGGTTAAGGTCATCCGGGAGCTTTTCGGCTACAAGAATGAAGTTGAAAAAAAGACCTACCATCATAAAGGGCTGCTGCAAAATGCCAACGCCCAGAAACTAGGGCAGAATGTCATTTTGGTCCCTATGGAGAATTCTCTTGATTTTGCAAATTATTTCAATAAAAATGGACTGCAGGTGGAGGCGCGGCAAGTATGGCTAAAGCAATAGTCATCTTATGCGCCATGCTTTTGGCGTCAGTGTCAGTTTTTGCAGATGTTTCTATAGTAAAAATAGAGGGCCCGGATCACCTATCCCAATATGTGAAGCCAGGGGACAGCCTGACTATAGAAATCTTTGCTACTGACTTGGGCATTGCAGTCTCAGATCCCAACCTGATACGATTTGAAGGCATGCCTAATGCAGGCAAGTTTGACCCTAATTATGCTGGACTTCCATTCAATGCCTGCAGCGGGGGGAGATGCAGTATTGTGGTTCCCTCAGGCTATTTTTCCTTTGTTACAAATCCTCTTTTGATAACAGTACACCAATACAACTGCACTACCTCTTCGAGTTGTGCATGGAAGGATTCAGCGTCTATAGATTTGATAGAGGACAATGTGGCTCCTGCAATCACGCTGACCGGACATGGAAATACCATCGGCCTTAATGGTGTAACTGTCAATTACACTGCCATGGATACTGCATGCGCAACATGCGGATCAAGCCAATGTTCTGGCATCAATAGGTTAGAATTTAACTCCTCGCAGCTTGGAGGTGTTGGCCTAGTTGCTATTTTTGGCGCAGCAGGAACCTGCACTGAGAATGGGGGCAAGATATTCTTACCTGCAGATATCAGCCTTGGCTCTGGTGCAGTTTCACTGTCTGCAAAGGTCTTTGATAATTTCGGGATGTCAAGCAAGAGCAATACTCTTAACTTTATTGTGGATCTTACTGCACCATTCATCAATACCTCTAGTTTCACTATTCGTGATGAGCTTGGAGGAAATGCCACCATCATACCGCCACGGACATTTAAAGTTGATATCAGTATTCAGGTAATTGAGCCTGATTTGGCTAATGTTACCTTAGATGAATCAGTGCTGAACCCTGCTTTAGGTGTGGTCAAGGGAACCTGCACTTCTTCTGGTAATAAATCAACATGCAGCTGGAGCGATATCCCTCTGGCGTTATCAGCTGATGTGAATGCAGCCTTACTATTCACTGCTTCAGATGTGGTGGGCAATACTGTCAGCGCAACAGTCATGCATGCGTTTGATGTCGCCAATACTGATCCTGTTGTTGCTTCAATCCATAGCAGCTCAGGCAGCAATTATCTAAGCGGTTCTGATGTCATCATAGTTGACATCAGCCCTGGAGAAGGAGGTTTTGCCAATCATTTTGTCTACATGGATTTAAGTTCCCTGCAGACAGGCATATCAAATGTGCAGGCAACTAACTGCAATGGAAGCTGGAGCTGTTATTTCCCCGTTACCCCTGACCAGCCGGATGGAATCCATACTGTAAATGTTCTGCCAAGCTCAATAGACGATTTAGGCAACAGCATCAATGCAAGCCTTTCAATCATGAATGCTTCGTTCATTCTTGATAGAACTGCTCCAGTCATCTCAAATGTGCAGTATTTGCCTTCTAAACCCATGACTACTGACACACTAATTATAACCTTTGATGTTGTAGAGGCAAACAATGTGTTTGCAACAGTGGATACGAGCCAGATCAGCGCTTCTGCATCTGAGACTGCAACATGTATAAATACAAGCGCACAAGCTTATAACTGCAGCGTGACTGTTTCTTCTCTTATCGCTGCCAATGATGCGCCAATAACCGTCACTGCAGCAGATGATGTGGGGAATCAGGCAACTCCGGTAGATGCTGCGGTAACAATCTATTATACTGATACAGGCACTACCCCTGATTGCCTTACTTTGTCAGGTGTTTCCACTATTCCTGCAACCATCGATAAAAAGGTGGCATCCCAAGTTGACATGCAGATCTTTGCGCAGGTCAGCCTGGCAAGCTTATGCACTGATCTTAATATAACGAGCATGACTGTTGACTGCAGCAGCACGCAATTAAGCGGGACTGCTACACTGGTGAATGAGTTTTCCCTCAACCCCTATATATCCATGAAGATACCTGCAATAACAAATTCCAGCGGAAGTTCTGGTGTGGATATCAGCTGCATCCTGACCATAACAGAAGATGTAGCCAATACTATCTATACCCTGCCTGAGCAGGTTGCAGTGCAGGCTTCTATTCCTATCGTAGGCAGCGCTTTAGGAGACATTGACGGCGCTATCGAAGACAGGCTGCTTGAGATTGAGCAGGAGATAAATGCTGTCGGCGATAAGATAGACCAATATGACCAGATACTTGATATCTTTGGGACATGGTGCAAGGTTGCGCAAGGCATGGGCACTTTGAATTCTGTTCTTCAAGGTGTTAAACA
>DATDXC010000044.1:0-2468 GCA_035289425.1 Candidatus Nanoarchaeia archaeon | reverse complement strand
TTGTGTTTAAGAATAGATATGGAGATTCCCTTGCCGCCTATACGACGCCTGGAAGAAGGGCAGAAATAGCTACAAAGATTGTTAGTTACAATCTTTGGGCACGGCTACGAGCCATGCTGCATGGACTTTTCAATATGACCGCAAATACCTACCTATTTAAATAATCCAAATATCCACTTTTCCTTATGAACAAATTATTCATTGCGGTCATGTATTCACATGCTGAACTTTACCGTACAGTCAAGGACTTGCTTTCAGACAGGTTTGGACTGAAATTAGAATCCGAACCGTATGATTTCGACCAATTCACCAATTATTATGAGCTGGAAATGGGTAAAGGACTGGCCAAAAGATTTCTGATCTTTGAAAGGAATATCCTCAGAAAAGATTTAATTACGATCAAGAAGGAAACTACCGAGATTGAGAAGCAATTCTCTAAAGAGGGCAAAAGACAGATAAATTTGGATCCAGGTTATTTCAACAAGGATGAATTGGCTTTGGCTTCATTCAAAAAAGGGACTGATTACAAGGAAGAACTAGGTCAAGGAGTGTATGCACACAAAGTTTTGGAGTTCAATGATGGAAAAGCGATTGCTTTCTGGCATACATTCCCGGACTATAGAAAAAATACCGATTTTTTTATGGAGCTTGCGGAGAAGCTTTAACATGGGATTTAAACAGATATATCAACAAGAACCCAAAGGCAACCACAAGCACTACTTGTCCTATGAATGTCTCTGCTGTCGGATACATGCCGAGATTCCTTAACTCCGGGGCCCATGCAAGTTGCGTTTCTGAGAAAATACCTGCTTCCTGCATCTCGTGGATGCCTTTTCCCAGGAATACAAAGCTCATACCATAGATGATGGAACTCGTAATGATGAAAAACTGTCTCAATGGCAGCTTAATCCCGTATTTTTCCATAGCCCAGAACAGCAGTCCCAATATAACTAAGCCAATTGCCAGGCCAAAGAGGATGGGAAAACTTTGTGAAGGAGAGGTCAGTATCAAGGCTTTGTAGAACAGGACAGTTTCAAATCCCTCCCTATAGACGGCAAGGAATGCAACACTAGCGAGTATCACTGGACTTCCGGTAGAGATGGCACTGTGTACCTTTCCTTTGATGAATCGCTTCCATTTCTCTGCCTCTACTTTGCTTAATATCCAGTAGCCTACATAAAAAAGGACCACTGCTGCAAGAAGCATGGTAACGCCCTCAAGCAGCTCTTGGCTTGCATCCGTTACTTGTAATACCTGGTCAAAGAGCCATGCGGTAATCAGGCTTGCGAGAATCGCAATACCGGCACCTTGATAGATAGTTTTTATTTTTTTATCGTTTTTGGTGATTTTTAGGTATGCAACAATTGCGCCTATGATCAGTATAGCCTCAATGCCCTCCCTTATTATGATAGTGGAGGATTGTACCATAGAACCCATGAAAGATGACCCGGTATTTTCCGACGGTTCATTCTGCTCGAAGTTAAGAACTTCTGCAGGATTTACAAATTCTTGCTCCTGAGCAGCAGCCAGAGACAGCATGCATAGGACGCAGCCAACGAAAAGCATAATCTTTTTTATCATTTGAAGAAATGTTTGGTCACCCTAACCTATATATAAACCTTTTGTTTGGTATACCAAACTTATTGGCGCTCCTTAAGAAATCTTTCCAGCCTGAGGATGGCATCGTCAGAGAATACATGCTCAAGATTGCATGCCTGGTCATGGCCCTTGGCACCCTTCATGTGCAACACTTTTTCCAGAAAAGAATGGATTATGTGGTATTTTCTGAGCACCAGCTGCGCTTTCAGCGTGCCTTTCGGAGTGAGCTTGATTGTTTTGAAAGACTGGTAATGGAGAAAGCCATCTCCCTCTAGATTCTTAAGCATCTCAGAGACTGATCCTTTGGTAATGCCCAGGCAATTTACCAGGTCAACAGGCCTCACCTCATTGCCCTCCTGGCTTAATTGGAGAATTGCCTTGAGGTACATCTCCTTCGTTAATCTCAGACGGTGGTCTGTATGCAGGTCAAGGCGGACCATGTGGTGCGAAGTCATGGGTATGCAGAAAGGACGGTGCTATTAAAATGTTTCTATAACTCTTCAAAGATGGCTTTTGTTTCTGCAAGCGTCTTCTTTTCATGCATCAATTCGTCTTCTTTCCTGAAAAGCTCTTTTTGGGAAAGAAATTCAAGGGCATCAAGCTGGGGGTATACATTCTTGGCCTTGTTGGGCACTATCTCATCGTTGTGTGCGAGGTTGTTAAGATTTTCCTTCACTTCCTTCAACATGCTTTCAAAGAGATAGCAGTATAAATATGATTCGCCATACTAGTTAGCGACTTAAATAACACATGAAATTCTGCATAAAAATATGCTCTGCCCAGAAGTTCTCCAGAGCTTCTTGCATTTCCTCTATTGTTGGAAAGTATTGCGACTTTGTCACATTATTTTTCGTTACTTTCCAACATGT
>DATDXC010000043.1:0-11929 GCA_035289425.1 Candidatus Nanoarchaeia archaeon | reverse complement strand
TTGTGTTTAAGAATAGATATGGAGATTCCCTTGCCGCCTATACGACGCCTGGAAGAAGGGCAGAAATAGCTACAAAGATTGTTAGTTACAATCTTTGGGCACGGCTACGAGCCATGCTGCATGGACTTTTCAATATGACCGTTGAGATGATTCTTGGTCGGAACCGAGTCCCTAACTAAGATACCTTTTCATATTAAACTTCAATGCAATGGCAGCCGCAATCAACAGTTTAATGAAATCTCCGATAAGGAAGGGTAGGACCCAACCGCCAAGTATCTGGATAAAAGGAAGGTCTGTTGCCAAGAGGCCGCCTATGACACCAAACACATAGATAATGAGGCTGCCCACAATCATTGGGGATATAAACTTACCATAAGTCTTTTTCTGTATCCTTTCAATAAGGAATCCGACAGCGAATGCTGCGAACGGATAACTAAACAAGTAACCGCCTGTGGGTCCAAATAATACTCCCAGGCCAGAACTACCCCCTGCAAAGACCGGCAAACCGAGAGCACCGACTGCAAGATAAAGTATCTGTGATAATGCTCCTAAGCGAGATCCCAATAATGCTCCTGCTAGGAGAACCATCATTGTCTGTAATGTTATGGGGACTGGCGTGAAACCTAATGGGATTTTTATGGGGCTTACTGCTGCAGTCAATGCTGCGAATAAGGCAGCGAAGACCATGCCTTTTATGTTTAAGACGTTCGATGACCTCTTAAGAATGCTATTCCCTTTTTTGGATGCTGTGCCTTTTTTTTTCATGATAGTCACCTCATTTCCATGTATTTCCTTATTTTAAAAAGATTGTGTTTATTCAAACGCAAATGAGTAAATGTTAATTTTTGAATAAACCGTAATTTTGACTACCGAACCCCTTTTTAATGAGGTCATCAGGTATAATCTTGGTTCATGGATTATGATCTTTCTGATTTTTCCTTCTGCTTCCACCTCAACGCATGTTTCTTCAGGCGCCTCTGCCACGGCATAGACTGCATGTCCTTTTGCCTTAATGCAGAGAGATCCTTTCTTGCCCCTATGCTGCAGATATTCGCTTTTTTGCACCCATCTTCCTTGCAAAATCAACTTTATATTAGTCTTCTTTTTTCCTAGATAGATTGTAGTATAGCGGGTATATTTCGGTTCTTTTACAAAAACTTTCTTTGTTGTGACACCCAACTTTTTTTGGATTTCTGATTCTAATACGCTGTAGTTTCCCTCGCCTATGTGTTTGTACACTACCTTGCCCTTAGATATCAGTAATTGGGTTGGCCAGAAGTCTATCTTGTATTTTTTTATGAGCTTTTTGTCCTTATCAATAATAATCGGAAGACTTATCTTCGAGAGAGCTTGATCAATATTCTTGTAGTTTCTCTCAAAATCCCACTCCGGGGGATGAACCAGCACGAATTCCAGTCCATATTTCTGATATTTTCTCTCGAGTTTAGACATATATTGTAAAGAGCGCTGGCAATTGAAGCAGCTGTACGAGAAGATATCTACCAACATCAGGTCGGGCGCCATATACCTGTCCCTCTTCTAAATCTATAAATAGATTGTGTTTTATTCCTATCCGACTACTGTTAACACAAACATTTATAAATATGCGTTGACCCCCTTATGCACATGAGAAGCTTACCATATAGGTCATGCATCTGTTTCTGTTGTAGCTGTTGCTGTTAGCAGTGCTCATTGTTCATTTATCAATTAAATGAGGTGCTATTCATGAATATAACTATAATAAACACAAACGATCCCTATGAAGAATTCAAAGAGAAATGAGCATGCCCTAGTGGCATGGTAGATGTGCTCCAACCGGTTGAAAAATAAGCGGTTTAATGTTCAATTACGGGGAAATATATTTAAACTGACCCTTATTCGGTACAGAAGATGTTTGATGCGTTGATAACTGCCTACAAAAAGGACCCTGCCTTGCGTAAGGGAATAAATGTTCTAGAAGTACTGCTCTATCAAGGCGTCCATGCAACATGGTTTCATAGGATAGCTCATCTTTTGTATAGACTGCATATACCATTCATTCCCCGTTTCATATCTCAATGGAGCAGATTCTTAACTGGAATTGAGATCCATCCTGGCGCAAAGATAGGCAAGAATTTCTTTATAGACCATGGCATGGGGGTTGTTATCGGCGAGAGTGCTGAGATAGGGAATAATGTCATGATGTATCATGGCGTAACTTTGGGAGGGCATGGATGGTGGGCTGACAAGAAAGGCGCAAAAAGGCACCCCACTATCGGAGACAATGTCACTTTGGGAGTTGGATGCAGCATCTTAGGCCCGATTACCGTGGGAGACAATTCAAAGATCGGCGCAGGCGCTATCGTAATCCATGATGTGCCTGCCAACTCAACTGTCGTTGCAGAATTAGGCAAGTTCGTTATCAAGGAAGGCAAAAAAGTCGGTGAAAAAGAAATCCAGCATGTCGATGTTCCTGAACCAAAATATTATGGGAATGGGAAGAATTCTACCTGATTTTTTCCTTGAATTTATTGAAACGGTCGTTCGTCAAACTCGGTGTTGCACCCTGCAATCTGGCTAGCATTCTGGTCAAGATGGAAAGATCCACGATTTCCGCAACAGCATGCGAATCCTTCTTTTCCGTCAGATCATGTATCTCCAGCAAATGCTTTTGGATCTCCATCATAATGAAGTCATAGCAGTCTTCCTGCTTCTGTTTTTGTGTTTTTGCAGCAAGCAATTGAATCTGACTTTCAGAAAGGATTGTTGTTCACCTCATTGTTCTGTGAGAAATAACCACCCCCCGGCGGTTTTCTCGTGGGCTGAATTCCCACCCCCAACGTTTCTTCCAAGCAAGGCTTGTGCAACACCAAACCAAAAAAATAGTTTTTTTGCGTTTGTTGTAACCTTTTTACCGAATTACCCCTTTATATATTCTCGGTTTGGTAATCATGTATTAAGATATACTAAGAAACACTACTATAGTAAAATATGATATTTGGTCTATGCAAAATGGTCATATCCCCGCTTGCGCAGAGGGATATTTTTACCATTACGATACATCATGATATCTTTTTTGCTGGTGATCTCACCTATCAAATAGCCCCTCACTTTGTTGAGATTCTTTTCTGATACTGTATAGATCAGTTCAAAGTCCTCGCCACCATACAATGCATATAGGAGGGCATCCTTTTTTACGACAAGTGCTGCCTGTCTGGTCTCTTCTTTAATGGGCACATTGTCTGCAAATAAGAGAGCGCCTACTTTACTTTGGCTGCATACATGGGTTATTTCAGATGCGAGGCCATCAGAGATGTCCTGCATCGCATTAATATATCTTAGGAATGGCCGCACTTTATGGAATTTTGCCTTTGGTTCGAGGTGGCGTTTCTTTGTTTTTGCGTGCCCGGGGATATTGTTCTTTAAGAGGTTTAATCCTGCAGCAGATCCACCCAAATCACCCGAAACTAAGATAAAATCACCTGGTTTAGCCATGCTTCTGAGCTTAAGTTTTTTTATTTCCAAAAAACCAATGAGGTCCACATGAATCACGATCTGGTTTGCATGGGCTGTATTACCCCCAATTATCTCTATCCCATACTTCCCTGCTGCACTGCGCATTCCTTTGTAAAGCCTTTCGACAAATGCAACATCCATACCCTTCCTGAGAGCTAGGGAAATCAAGGCATACTTAGGAACAGCACCCATACTACCAATATCAGAAACATTTACTTCTATCGCTTTCATGCCAACCTGTTCTGGGGAATAATACTCCAGGCTGAAATGGTCTCCTTCAATGAGGGTATCGGTGGTACAAACTACATATTTTTTTCCGATCTTGACAACTGCCGCATCATCCCCTATACCCACTATGATGCTTTTGTCATTTGGCTTTCTTGCAATTCGGTTGATGAGCCCAAACTCCCCTATAGTGCTTATCTTCATGCCGTTACCAATACTCCTGTTTTATATAAATCTTGCCTTACATCCGATATATTTATTAATATCCTGTGCCACATAGCGTCTATGCTTACTTTGCTATTTGTGCTCCTGCTTTTGGCTGTAGGGATAATACTTCTTACTAAGGGTTCTGACTGGATGACTGACAGCATGATTCCGGTTGCTGAGAAACTCGGAACTTCTTATATCGCAGTTGCCTCCATTCTGGTTTCAGTCATGCTGAGCATACCTGAGATATTTGTTGCAATATATGCTTTTTTTAAGGGTCACGAAGGCATCAGCCTCGGTGTTATAATCGGATCAATCATATGCAATATTGGGCTTATGACTGGGTTAAGTGCGCTCATAAAACCATTGTCCGTTGACAGTAGGGTTGTCATACGGGACGGGGTATTCGCGCTTATTGTCTCATTTATTGTTTTCATATTCGGTTTTGACCTCCAATATGACCGCAATGAAGGTCTTGTGCTCCTGTTGCTATTTGTACCCTATGTGCTTAACGTGTGGTTTTTTGAAAAATGGGCCACCCAAAAAGAGCGCAAAGAAGAGCTTAAAGAGATCAAGAAGGAGCTTGATGTCATTGGATTGGGGTTTCTCCATCTGAAACCCGGTCTTTTTCTCTTTTTCCTTGGTTCAGGCGCCTTGTTGCTCGGGTCTTATCTTTTTTCTGATGCCCTTATCACCCTTGCAAAGCTAACCGGCTTATCAGATATACTGATAGGGATAACGATTGGAGCTATTGGACCATCAATCCCCAATATACTCTCTGCAGTACAGGGGACAGTGAAGAATTATACCAAGATTGCCATTACGGAGACATTTGGTTCAGATATTTTTACCCTGCTCGTTACCTTGGGTCTGCTTGCGGTTCTAAACCCCTTCTCTATAGACAGTCGTTGGCTTTTTTTCGATATCCCCATGATGATAACCATGACTGTACTGATGATGCTTTTCATATTCAAGGGGCATGTCCGCAGGGAGAAAGCAATTGAACGGCACGAGGGAGCCGCACTGGTACTCTTCTATATATTTTTCATCTTCTTGAATATACTATTCCTGACCAACTAAAAAATTGTTGGAAACCTTTTTATATGACCTCCTGAGGCTTTTTTAACCATGGGCAAGGAACAGAGCTATGAGTTGTACATTTGGCGGTTTTTTCTAGAAGGCGGCCTTTCTTTTGCTAATTTTACCCTGCTTAATGGTGTTTTTCTCATAGGTTTTGCTCTTACTTTAGGTGCATCAGAGCTTCAGATCGGAATCTTAATGTCAATACCTCTGCTTGCAAATCTCCTTCAAATAACCTCTGCGTTTATCCTGGAACGTACTGGAACGAGGAAGTGGACAGCGGTGGTAAGCCTGTTGATATCCAGGGTTCTGTGGATTTTCATAGTATTTGCCATTTTTGGCGTCATTACATTCCCGCATCTGCTTTATCTGTTCGGCGCTGTGCTGTTCATATCAAGCATACTCCTTGCAGTGGGAAACCTAGCACTGTTGAGCTGGATGAAGGATATTGTGCCCATAGCGCATCTGGGGAATTTTTGGGGAAAACGCAACATCTATGCCAGTGTATGTGGCATAATTGTCTATCTGCTGGGATCCTATTTTTTAGATAGGTTCCACAGCCTGGATGTATATGGGTATCTTTTTACTGCGGGGTTGTTTCTGGGTCTTGTAGCTGTTCCTTTATTATTAAGCGTCCCTGAAAAGAAGAAGCCAATCCATGCGATTTCACCCCCTAAGTTTTTTGGAAGGCTCCGCATACCCTTTTTTGACATTAGGTTTAGGCCGTTGCTTTACTTCGGCATATTCTGGGGATTTGCCGTCAATGTTGCGAGCCCCTTTTTTATCGTATACCTCTTGGATGATCTTTCCCTTAGCTTTTTGGTCGTATCTTTATTCTTAGTTCTGGATACTCTTTTTCGTATCTATGGCCTTAATGTCTGGCGTCGTATAGTACATAGATTCGGAGGAAAACCTTCGTTGGCATTCGCAGCTACAATCACTTCATGCGTGCCCCTTGCTTTTCTCTTCGTCAATAAAGATAATTTCCTCATAGTCCCTTTCATATTCGCCATCAGCGCCTTTTCCTATGCCGGCATTGACATCGGATTGGGCCAACTGCTCTTCAAGTCATCACCGCGAAAATATGATGCCTACTACTTATCTTCTTTTACCTCCTTGGTTGGTTTAAGTTCTGCTTTGGGACCCATATTAGGAGGATTCCTTGCTGTTTTAATCCCTTCTTTGAAAGCAGTATTCCTTGCTTCTTTTGTGCTCCGCGCTGCAGCGCTTCCTTTCATTTCTCGTATACATGAATATAAAGCCAGGGAGGTCAGTGACATCATAAGCCGAATGCAGACCCTGAAACTAGTATCATTGTTTACCAACATATTTACGGTTGCTGATCATGCAGCTCAAGTTGTCTTGATACCACAAAAACAGCTGTTCATACTTCAAAGGAAATTGGTGACCAGACTGGCAAAAGATATGGTCCAGACCACTGCATTGTTGTCAAAAACAAAGCATGCGCTTGGGCAATTTACTTTACGGCATGCGCATTATCATAGTCGTAAGTTGGAAAACCTTTCTGCAAAGCTTTCGGTACGGGTACAAAATCTTGATTATTCCAAACCAACGGCATACTACAAGCTGCCTCATCGTGTTCACTATCGCCTTAAGCACCTCGTTGCCAAGCTGCAAACTCCTCAGCGCGGCATAACCAATGAAGTAAGGGAACTCAAGCGTGTGGTAACCAGGTATAAAGAAAGGTTGGATATATTGGTAGAAAAGAAGCTCGAGCTTAAAAAGTAAGTTTTATATACTTTCCAGTTGAATGTCAAGTCATGGTTGCACGGGTTGATAGGGCAGTTTATTCCATGGAGATACCTGAAATTTTCCGCCTGTTTGACACATCAGAAATGGGGTTATCTCCGGAAAAAGTTACACTACTGCGCAGCCAGTTTGGTTCTAATGAGCTGAAGAAAGAAAAAGAAGGTAGTCTAATAAGCCTGTTCTTAAGCCAGTTCAAGGATTTTTTAATCGTAATTCTGCTTGTTGCGACCGCAATCAGTCTTATCCTTAAAGAGATTATAGATGCGATCGCCATAATTGCCATTGTTCTGCTCGCAGTTATTCTAGGCTTCTATCAGGAATACAATGCAGAGAAGGCTATTGAATCCTTGAAAAAGATCAGCGCTCCTGTTGCAAAGGTAATGAGAAGCGGAAAGGAGCAAAAAATCCCTGCAAGTGATCTTGTTCCAGGAGATATCCTCGTGCTTGAGGCAGGAGACATTGTTCCAGCTGACTGCCGTATAATTGAGGCTTTCAGCCTCAAGATAGATGAAGCATCTCTAACTGGTGAGTCAGTACCCGTAGAAAAAACTGCCAAAAGTCTCAAGAACAATTTGAGAGTGGCTGATCAGCTCAACATGGCCTTCTTGAGCACCATCATAACCTATGGTAAGGGAAAGGCTATCGTCACCAATACTGGCATGTTAACTGAATTGGGGAAAATCGCTAAATCGCTTAAGGCAGCTAAGGAGACTCAAACTCCGCTCCAAAGAAAATATAGGCAAATGGCGCAGCAGATAGGTTATGCAGTACTACTCTTGGTGTTTATTGTCTTTATTGCTGCTGGCCTGCGGGGAGGCAGTCAGTTAGGCGAGCTCTTTCTTTTTTCATTGAGCTTGGCAGTAGCGGCTGTTCCCAGCTCTTTGCCTGCCATTGTTACGATTGGACTTTCATTAGGGACCAGAATTCTGGCTAAGAAGAACATGATCATCAAGCGGCTGCCTGCCGCGGAAAGTCTTGGATCGGTTACTATCATCTGTTCAGACAAAACAGGAACTCTCACAAAGAATGAGATGACAATCACCAATCTTTTTTTCAATGATTCTACTATTGAGATTTCTGGTTCAGGGTATGAGCCCCAGGGATCATTTACCCGATCGGGAAAAAAGGTATCTTCTGAAGAATTAGAGCTTCCTTTACGCATAGGTTATCTGTGCAATAGCGCCCAGCTCGTCTACGAAAAGAAATGGGAAATCATTGGAGACCCTACTGAGGGTTCATTGATAGTACTTGCGCGAAAAGGCAATCTTTCCCTAAAGAACTATTCCAAGGTCTTTGAGCTGCCCTTTGACTCCGAACGAAAGTGCATGTCTGTGGTGTATACTCATGCGAAAAGAATGGAGGCGTATGTCAAAGGAGCACCCGATCTTCTTTTGGATTCCTGCAGTAAAATTATCATCAAAGGAAAAGTGCGGAACTTAACAGCGAAGGACAAAAGCACGATACTTTCAATGAATAAGAGTTATGCAGGAAATGCATTGCGCGTGCTTGCTTTAGCATACAAACCAGTTACCTCTAAACGCTTTACTCTAGATTCCATAGAACGTGACCTCATTTTTGTAGGGCTTGTCGGCATGATAGACCCACCACGTTTAGAGGTAAAGGATGCCGTAGCCCAGTGCAAATCCGCAGGCATCCAGGTCATGGTTATAACGGGTGATTATCCACTTACTGCACAAGCTATCGCGCAAGAGATTGGTTTGTTCGAAAAAGGCGACTTGGTGCTCCATGGTGATGATATTGATGCCATGAGCGATGAAGAGCTTACCAGAAAGATAAATCAGGTTAGGATCATATCAAGAGCGCTGCCTATCCAAAAATCACGGATTGTGGATGCATTACAGCGCAGTGGACATATAGTGGCCATGACCGGAGATGGAGTAAACGATGCTCCTGCCCTCAAGAAGGCTGATGTGGGCATAGCCATGGGAGTAACCGGTACAGATGTTGCGAAGGAGGTCTCTAAAGCAACATTAGTGGATGACAACTTTGCTACCATCGTAAATGCAGTTGGCGAGGGAAGGAACATTTATGATAAGATAATAAAATCGACACAATACTTGCTTTCATGCAATTCAGGCGAGATCGTCACTGTCTTTATATCTATCCTGCTTAATTTCCCTTTGCCTTTAATGCCCTTGCAGATACTGCTCATGAACATCTTAACTGATGGATTACCTGCATTAGGGCTGGGAGTCGAACCTTCCGATCCTGATGTGATGAGCAGAAAGCCCCGGAATCCTGCCGAAAAACCCATCACTTCTCACATGATTGCCATAATCCTGACTTTCGGCCTTACAATGGCTATTGGCACCTTATACCTATTTAATCAATATTATCGTGATGATCTGAGACTTGCGCAGACCATTGCCTTTACCACTTTAGTGATGTTTGAGATGTTTGCTGTGTTTGGGAGCAGATCGCTCAGAGCCTTTGCAAAGTTAAATCCCTTCTCCAATATCTGGCTGCTCGGAGCAGTACTTTCCTCAGTTTTGATACAATGTGCGGTAATCTATCTACAGCCATTGCAGCCTATTTTTGGAACAGTCCCGCTCGCATTGTCGCACTGGATAGAAATATTGGTAGTTTCCGGTATTGGGTTCTTTGTGATGGAGTTTAGCAAGCTTTTTGTGCATAAGTTGCATCCGATTAGATAGCATCCGATACTGTTTTTTGTTTAGGGTCTTATCCTCTGGTATCATTGAAAAGTTTTCTGCTTCGCAGGTTGCTATCTGGTTCAATACTTAATTATCTTTAGCTTTTACTGACATACTGAGAAAATGCCATTGCATTTTCTGGTACTTCGTTCACTACGTTCGGAAGTTCCCCAGATGGAGTACTGAGAAATCCTTGTGAATTTCTGATATCCCGTGCGGCTTTTCCTTAGGGGCATCCCCCCATGTTAGTTTAATATCCGTTTCATAGGCATTTCATATAGGATGGCAACATGAACTTTTCAATACTGCTTACCTCATATAAAGTTTTTTAAATACAGTGGGATTCAACCCATCAATGTCAAATATCGAGATAGCACAGAAAGCAAGATTGGAGCCTATTCATCGGATTGCCGAGAAGCTGGGCATAGCTGATATCTATCCCTATGGCCCTTACATTGTCAAAGTAAATCAAAATTCTGTCACAGGTGATCGATCAGGCAAGCTGATTCTTATTACTGCGATGACACCTACCAAGTCCGGAGAAGGCAAATCTACTATCACTGTTGGCCTGGGGCAGGGTCTTGCGAAAATGGGGAAAAAAAGCATGATATGCATGCGAGAACCAAGTTTGGGGCCTTGTTTTGGCATGAAGGGGGGTGCTTGCGGCGGTGGCTACAGCCAGATACTTCCTATGGAAGAGATCAATCTCCATTTTACTGGCGATATTGCGGCAGTTGCGGCAGCGAACAATCTTCTAGCTGCGATGATTGACAACCATATTCTGCAGGGGAATGAGCTAGGCATAGATCCCACCAAGGTAGTGTGGCGGCGCAGTATTGACATGAATGATCGAACCTTGCGAAATATCTATGTGGGTGTTGAAAAAGAAGGTCATCTGAGAAAAGATAAGTTTGATATTACCGCAGCTTCTGAAATCATGGCCATATTGTGCCTTTCCACTGACATGGTTGATCTGAAGACACGGCTTGGAAAGATCATTGTGGCATATACTAAAAAGAGTATGCCGGTCTATTGCAATGATCTCAAAGCGGTAGGTGCCATGGCAGTACTTCTGAAACATGCAATCCATCCCAATCTAGTGCAGTCTATTGAAGGTGTGCCAGCATTCGTCCATGGGGGGCCATTTGCAAACATAGCGCATGGTTGCAGCAGCCTTATTGCCACCCGGTTAGCGTTGCGATTAGCTGATTATGTTGTCACAGAAGCTGGTTTTGGCTCTGATTTAGGCGCTGAGAAATTTTTTGACATCAAGTGCAGAGTAGGAAAGCTTCATCCGAATGCGGTTGTCATTGTCGCAACGATAAAGGCGCTGAAATACCATGGCAATGGTGATGTAAAAGCTGGCTTACCCAATCTCGAGAAACATATCGAGATTATCAGGAAATTCAAGCTACCAGTAGTTGTTGCTTTAAACCATTTTTCTGATAATAACTCCGAGGATATTGAAATAGTGAGGACATTTTGCGAGGCTTCGCATGTTTGTTTTGCAGTGGCAGATGCATATACTAAAGGGGGCTATGGTTGTACTGATTTGGCAGCCAAGGTACTTTCTGCTATCGATGACAGTGATTATGCACCACTATACCCCCTGCGCCTTACTATCAAGGAGAAAATCCATCGTCTCGGTTCCCAGATATATGGTGCAGCAAAGGTAGCTTACACTGCCGAGGCTGAATCAAAGATTAGAGATGCTGAGCGTCTTGGCTATGGCAATATCCCTATCTGCATGGCCAAGACACAATATTCACTCTCCGACGATCCTCTCTTATTGGCAAGACCCTCTGGCTTCACGGTTACTGTGCAGGATGTTCGCATAAGTGCTGGTGCAGGTTTCCTGGTTGTATTGACTGGAAGTGTCATGACCATGCCGGGGTTGCCTAAACATCCCAACGCAGAAAATATGGATATAGATGAGGCAGGTAGGATTAGCGGACTCTTTTAAAGCATATTCTCACTAATCAGCTTGTTATAAAATGAGATGTTAACTAATTCTTCATTAATATCTATCAGGAGCCGTATGATCTCTTTGCAGTATTCGGCTACCTGTCTGTCCAAGATTTGATGAACTTCTTCATATAATTCGTGTCCTCTTTTATCAGGAATTTTGGAATATATGTTGGTAAATTTTTTTAGGATGCATTTAGTGGCTCTTTCGATATCATCTTTAACTTCTGTCAAAAGTTCTTTTTTTAGACTACTCTTCTTTTTGTATACGTATTCTGCTAGATATGAGATGTTATCCGCAATATTCTCTAAGCGCTTACTCAATAAGAAAAATGAAGGAATCAATGAAATATTCTGAATCTGTGAGCTTTGCAGAATGGATGAGTCAAGCAGTGATGTGGAGATTATTTTTGTGCTGAGGTGGTACAATCTGTCTATCTCATACTCATTAAGCCGTATCTCTGTGATGTCCAATCCGTTGAGCATATTAGCAAGCGAGGAATCAATCAATA
>DATDXC010000042.1:0-3676 GCA_035289425.1 Candidatus Nanoarchaeia archaeon | reverse complement strand
TTCCTCTCCATCAAGACCCACAAACCTGGGGACTGCATGCGTAAATCTGACCACTTTGGTTGGTTTTTCTTCCTGTTTTGAGGCTTCCGGCTCTTCCTGAGTTGAATCAGGCATTTTGGTAGAAACACCCTCAAGTAGATTCATCAAAATTCCGTCCCGATAGCGGTCAAACAGGGATACCAATGAATCAAACATCTGTTTCTCTTCCTGCAGCAGACGTGCAGTATCGATGAGCTCTGATCTTGTCCTGCTTTTATCCAATGCCAAAGCTATAATCTTTTTTTCCCGCTTCTCATATAATTCCCTCAATATCCGCTTTATATTGATAAGCTGATGGGTGGCCTTCTGTTTCTCCTCTATAGAGAAAAGGTCGCTAGACGAGCCAGTGACCAGAAGCTCTTTTTCTTTAAGGTAGGATTGTACATCAGCGAAGAAGGTAGCATCCAGCTGCTGCAACTCAAGCCTGTCCTTTTCCCGGTGTAATATCTCGTAAAGAGTCTCGTAAGTTATAGTGACGGTATGTTCCATGTTCCCCCTCAAACAAGATGGCATCCTGAGTTTATAAATTTTTATATGATGGGGCAGGAGAAACAAAAGATTTTTATAGTAACTGAACTAAAGGTTACCTATGAAAATTTGGCTCCCGCTTCTGTTGATTTTCATGATTGGCTGCAGCTCAAGTATACCAATGGAAGATGCGGCTAATATCCCAGATAACGAAAGTGCAGAAGAGCCTGCCCAGGAGAGTATAAACACTACCAAAGTTATCGTTATCGAAATAGACGAAACAGAGCCTGTTAAGAATACTGTCAGCATTAAGGACTTGACATTTGATCCTGTAAACATGACTATCTACAAAGGAGAGAGCATCACATGGATTGCTGATACTCCGCCAGTCTCATTCAACCAGCCACGGCTTGTCGTCTGCAGGAATAGCAGCGGCATTCGTATATTCATGGGAGAGAGGATGACTGAATTAGGCCAGGAAGTCTCTTACACATTTCCTGAACCAGGAGAATATTTATGCCAGGAAGCAGTCTATGGTCTTAGGAGCCATATAAAAGTGAAATCTATTTACAGACCGAACATCACTGGAGCAGTTATAGGTCCCTTAGATAGCATCAGTATTCTGGGTGGCCTTCTGGTTGCTGTTCTAGCAGTCATAAGTATTAGCTTTATTCTAAAGCGTAAATTTTTAAATTAAGGTCTGTTTTGGCTTAATATGGCAACACTCTCATTCGAAGATCTCTCTTTTGAAAACAAAGGAGATAAAGTAAGGATTCACTTTCTAAAATTGTTCTATTTTGATGTGGCTAAGGAAGAGCTGCAAAAGATAGCTAAATTCAGCATCACCGGTTCTGAGATTGATTTCAAAGGCCTCTCAGAAAACAAGGCCGAGAGAAAATTCATGTTCCTCCTTGAGAGAGGATTCAAAGAACTGAAGAATAAGATCGATAAGAAGGATACTATCTATATCCATCGCAATTCAGGCATCCCCCTAATAGGGCATATCGCATTTGGCATCATTGATAGGGGCACCAACATCATTGAGGTTAAGCCAGAAACGAGCTGCAACATCAAATGCATCTATTGTTCTGTTGACGACGAGAAACGCCCGGTCGACTTTGTGGTGGAGGAAGAGTACTTAGCGGATGAGCTACGCAAGGTCATTGAGTATAAAGAAGATGATGATATAGAGATCCATATTGCATCCCAGGGTGAGCCCACGCTATACCCGCGCATGGTGCAATTAGTAGCCTTGATCCGGAAGATTCCTCAGGTGAAGCGTGTTTCCATCGACACCAATGGGACATTATTGACAAAAAAATATGTGGATGAGCTTGCAGCAGCTGGTCTGACCCATGTAAATCTCTCAATAAATGCCATGGAAAAGGATTTGGCCAGGAAAATCGCAGGCACTGGCTATAATGTTGAAAAGATAAAGGAAATTGCAGAATACCTCTCAAAAAAAGTGAAGCTGCTCATTGCGCCGGTCTTGCTCAATGGGGTCAATGAACAGGAGATGCCAAAAATTATCCAGTTTGCTAAGCATCTTAATGCACGCATTGGCATCCAAAACTTCCTCAATTACCGTTTTGGTAGAAACCCAGTCAAGCAGATTACCTGGGATGATTTCACCCAATTGCTGAAAGGATGGGAAAAAGAATTCAACGTGAAGCTGCTCATAGATGCATCTGACTTCAACATCCGCCCTACGAAGGAACTGCCCAAGCCATTCAGGAAAGGGGAGATACTCAAACTGAATGCCGTCCTGCCAGGCAGGCTGAAGAATGAGAAGATTGCCATAGCGAGGGAACGCATTATATCGATTCCAAATTGTGACAGGATTGGCCCGTTAACAGCCAGAATAACAAGAACAAAGCATAATATTTTTATGGCAGAGATAGTATAAATCTATCAGAGCCACAGAAAAACTTAAATAATTCTATGAATTAATGCCCATTATGCTAAATGACCCGCTCCCCAGCCTAAAGGCCTGGGGTATTTAGGGCATGATGCTGTGCTTGATTCTTGATATATCCTTTGATGAACCGCATGCCTTTTGATTCAGTAATGTTGTGGGGCAAGGTTACCAACATGTACCATAGAACCATGCAATTTCCGAAAGATTTATATATATTAAATATTTACACAGTATTAAATATAAATGGAGGTTTGGTAAAATGCCAACAATAACGTTATCAGTTCCAGAGGATTTGAAAAGGGATATGGATGAATCTAAAGAGATAAATTGGTCAGAGGTAGCTAGATCAGCAATAAAAAGTAAGGTAGCGCAACTAAGGATACTGAAAACAATTTCTGCTAAATCAAAACTTACTGAAAAGGATGCTTTGGAGTTAGGCAGGAAAATTAACAAGTCACTGCATGAAAACATAGCCAAATAAAATGGATCTTGTTATTGACGCTAATATTATCATGTCTGCCTTGATAGCTACAGAAGGCAAAACGTATGATTTGATTCTCAATGATGGAATTAAATTAGCCTCTCCGGATAAATTGGCAGAAGAATTGGAGAAGCATAAGCTGGATATTTTGGAAAAATCTGGATTGTCGGAATATGACTTTAATCTGTTTCTATCCATAATTTCTGCGAGAATCAACTTTGTGCCTTATTCTGAAATCAACAAGTTCGTTCTAGAAGCAGAAAATATCAGCCCGGACCAAAATGACACAGAATATTTTGCAGTGGCATTGAAGCTGCGATGTGCAATCTGGTCCAATGATAAAAAATTGAAAACACAGGATAAAGTTAAGGTATATTCGACAGACGAATTAGTGAAGATTCTTCATTGAAATTGCTCTGACTAATGAGCAACCGAAGCGAATAGGGTTGGAAATGTGGAGCAAGCAGATTTGGGTAAAGTTTTCTGCAGGAAAACCGCATAAATATTAGATCAAGGAAACTCTAAGTAAAGGATTTTTAATAAAATAAAAAAAGAAAAAAGAAAGGTTTTGCAACCTTTACTCTGCAACTGCTGCTTCTTCCTCTGCTACTGTCAATGAGCTACCGACTTTGGTAATCTCAACAGCAGTGCCGGTCAAAGCATGGTCACCGTAGTTAGCCAGTACCTGAGCTGCGTTTCTAGTGTCGATTGCACTATAACCAGCTACGACCAAAGCTACGTTCTCGCCATTGTCGAACAACAAGATTCTT
>DATDXC010000041.1:0-25156 GCA_035289425.1 Candidatus Nanoarchaeia archaeon | reverse complement strand
AATTATGCGTTCAAAAACAGATATGGGGATTCATTGAACGCTTACACAATCAAAGGAAGAAGAGCCGAGATAGCAACAAAGATTGCAGCTTACAATCTTTGGGCAAGGCTAAGTGCCTTGCTTCATGAACTTTTCAATATCACCTAAAACAACGCTTTACTCTTTATTTCCTCTATGCCGGTCTCCACAATCCGGAACAAAAAGCTTTTCCCTTCAAGAATAGACCTATGTTTCCGCAGCACAGCAGCCCGCATGCCGTTCTTGAAGCTCTTTAACTCAATCAGGCACTTGCTCCCATACTTCAGGAGATCACCGCCGACCATCTTGACATTTCCTTTTTCCTCAAAGTCAGCATACACCTGGTTCGTAACCAGGATGGGTATCTTCTTCTTACGGGCGATTTCTTTAAGGTATGCCAGCTGCTGACCCAAGGCTCTGTTGATCTCATATATGTCGTCGCTCTTGCCTAATTCCAGACGATAGAGCATGGAAATCGTGTCAATCACGATAAGACCTACCTTGTCATCAACAACCTTCCTCAGTTTCTCAAAAGCCTCCTGCTGCTCTTCAAATGAAGTTGGCCGGTAGAATATTATCCTCTCCATGATTTTTTTGAATTGAGGCGTCAGCTGGGACAGCCTCTCAGTAGAAAATCCACCCTCGGTATCAACATAGATAACCTTTTTTGTAGCCGCTATCCCTATGCTGCATAACAGGCAGAAAAGCGTCTTGCCAGACCCTGCAGGGCCGTAGATAGTGGTGATTGTATCAGTCTCATACCCTCCATTGAGCAGGCCGTCCATGAGCCCTGTTTCCGAAGACACTCGTTCCATAGAAGATGAGAGTATTCCTTATTATATATAATTTTTCGTTTGCGCCAATAGAAAGGTTTTAATATTCTCAAATAGTCACTTACCGATAGATACCAAGATGAACATCGCATACAGCATATTTGTATTTATAGTGTGGTTTTTGTCAACCTACTTTAATGTAGTCATGCTGTTTATGTTATTCAAGAATAAAGAATCATTCTACACCTCTCCATCCCAATCTGCGCTCGATCTTCCGAAGGTAACTATCATAGCTCCCGCATACAACGAATCAGACACAATCATAGATTCGATAGAGTCCCTTAAAAAGATAGAGTATCCTAATGAGCTGCTTGAGATATTCATAGTGAATGACGGAAGCACCGACAATACTGCAGAGATTGTGCAGGAACAAGCCACTGAACCATATTTCCACTTTATTAATAATCAAGAGAATAAAGGGAAGGCAGCCTGCCTTAATCAGGCGATTAGGCAGGCATCAGGAATGCTGATTGCAACTATGGATTCTGACTCTGAAGTCTCGCCAGACATTCTGAAGAAGACAATCCCTTATTTTGAGAACAAATCCGTCGGAGCTGTAACTGTAACAGTAAAGGTAAAAAATCCAAAGTCGCTTCTGCAGAAAATCATTGAAGTAGAGTATGCGCTCGGGCTTTCGTTGTCCCTTAAAGTGCTCTCATACTTCAACAGCATCCATGTGACGCCAGGGCCATTTTCAGTCTACCGGAGCGCAGCTCTGAGGCAGATTGGGGGTTTTGATGAGACAAACATCACCGAAGACCTTGAGATTGCCCATCGTTTGCAGAAGCATCGTTTCAGGATCGAGTGCTGTACCACTACCCATGTCAGGACTGTAATCCCTGATACACTGAGGTCATTGTACATCCAGAGAAAGCGTTGGTATTCAGGAGCACTCATCACCTTCTGGCAGCATCGTGCCTTGGTATTCAATCCCCGATTAGGCACATTTGGATTCGTGCTTCCCTACATGTACACCCTGATGTTTCTCGGTCTTACACTGTTTGGCTTTTCATTGTACCTAAGCATATCCAACATCCTAAAATCAATAGCATTTTACCGCCTTACCCATTTTAATGTGCTCTCTTATATCTCTTGGGCAAACATAGATTTTCTGAAGCTGGGTGCCCTTACCATATTTGGGCTTATGGCAGTGGTGATGACTATAGTGGTTGCCTATATAGCTTTAAGATTCTCGAAGTTGAGGATCAGAAAAGCAGGATTTGTCGGTTTCATATTCCTTTTCCTGCTATACCAAGTGTTCTGGGCTTCATCCCTCTATGCAGTCACCTTTAAGAAAAGGCTAAAATGGCGATAGAAAAGAAAATCTTTCTGATAAGTTTTTTTATAACTTCCCTAATCTTTATTGTTATACTCGCTTCGAATTCCTTGATGAACAATGGAAGAGAGCAGGCTGTCTTAGGACAGATGGATCACCTCCTTAAGAACTATGAAGAGATGCAATCCTTGCTGCTCATGTCAGAATACTTCGGAGAGGATGCTTCCTGCAATGCTTTATCAAGCATGCTGTCATCCATGAACACCGAACTGTGGGAATTAGGCCTGAGGATAGATTCTTACAGGCAAGTTACAGAAGAATTTCTCAAAGACCCATTCTACCTGGAGCAGAAGGAAAAGTTCAACAGGAAGGAGATACTTTATTTCACCATGTTCAGGAAGATGAAAGATATATGCAACACAAACCAGACGATTGTTTCCTATTTTTACCGCAAGAAGGATTTCTGCCCAGACTGCGATGCCCAGGCATTTGTATTGGAGGATCTCAGAAAAGGGATCGAGAAGGAAGGCAATTCTACCCTTGCCTTGTTCTCTTTTGATGCAGATTTTGATATCCCCACATTCAACATACTGCTCGATTACTACAATATAACCTCATTTCCTTGCTTAGTGATTGAAGATCAGAGATACTGTGGGCTTTACGATAAGGACAATCTGACAAGCATACTCTGCAAACAAGGCAATATCTGTACATGAAGCACGAAAAAATCATTTTAATACTGCTGGTATTGTTCTTTCTGGCGCAATGCATAATTTTTCTTATTCCTGCTGATATATGGTGGGATCCTGCAGTATATGCGGGCATGGGTAAATACCTCTTCTCTGGAGGCTCAGCTGGAATTTGGGAGCCCTACCGGCCTGTGCTGTGGCCGTTCCTACTTGGCTTTTTATGGAAGCTGGGTGCTGATCCGATTGGAGGAGGAATCCTATTAAGTATTTTGCTAGGAGTACTGTGCGTCTTATTGACTTTTCTTATCTCAAAAAGATATTTTGACACAACAACCTCCCTAATTGCTGCTGCGTTTCTTGCATTCTCACCGACATTCTTCCTGCATGCTCATCTTCCTTTTACTGAACTTCCTGCTTTGTTCTTCATTCTGGCTGCCCTTTATTTTTATCCGCAGAAGCCGCAGTTTGCAGGTCTGCTGATGGGACTTGCCATACTAACAAGAACTTACACTGCATTTGCAGCTGTCCCACTATTCATTGATTTGCTTCTTCAATTCAGGAAAAGAATCTACAAACCAGCCATTATGTTCGCGCTGAGCATGGTCATCCCTCTTATTTCATTCCTCATATTCAATCAACTCATGTATGGCGATCCCTTCTATTCATTTATCGAGCAGGTATACATGACGAAACAGGTAGGGTGGCTCTGGCATCAACCGTGGTATTACTACCTTTTTGGGTTGTTCAAGGAAAATCCATTGGCAGTGCTGATGCTCCCTAGCATATTCCTCTTGTCGAAAAAGAAGCATCTTCCCCTGCTCATGTTCCTCTTTTTGGTTATTCCCTTCTTTTTTATACCTCAAAAACAGATGAGGGTACTATTGCCAGCACTCCCTTTCTTCTACATGGTGATTGCCGCTACACTTACCTCTTTCATTTACAAGGTAAAGAAACACAGAATCATCTTGATAACTATCGGTATATTGTGGGCAGCTTGGACCATTCCCTATTTGGATTTTAACACCTATGATGACAAAAATGATATGTATTATGAGTATGTGCAGAACAATGAGCTGAGAGGCACTGTATGGGTATCAAATCCCGCTTATGTGGTGTATTCAGATTACGGTGCAAAACTTTTGTATTATCCTCGCTTTGATTCTGACAAGATAAAAGAGATCCAGGAAACCTTAACCGGAAATGAAACCATCCTTCTTAACACATGTGATATACCCTGCCCGCCAACAGAAGCCCAATGTGAATCAGAAAAAACCTTATTCATTGAAGAACTGAAAAAAAATTATGTCCTTGTGAAATCAGAAACCCAATGGATTTGTGAGATGTATATTTTTGAGCCTATCTCTTCTTTATCTTGATGAAATCTCCAATAGTGTATGATCCAGGATCATGCGCTTTGTGGCCCTCATGCGCTTCCTCATGTTCCTCTACCAAGGAAATGCCAAGAAATTTCCCCAGTTTCTGTGCTAAGTCAAGGTTTGGTGTCAGTTTTCCGGTCTCGATATGATGGATTACCGATACCTTTTCATTCACCTTCTGGGCAAACTCTTCCTGGGTAAGGTTCAGGGCCTCCCTTTTTTTCCTGATTCGGTCAGCGAAGTCCTCTACTACAATGGACATCTGCTCCTTCTGTTTAAACTTGGCAGGTTCAGGTTTATCTGACCTTTCAACCTGCTGCTTAACTTCGCTGATGATCTTGCCAAAACCAGCGCAGTTGCTGCACACAGTCAAGAAAGAGCCTTCTATCTCAGCTTTGAACATCTTTCCTTCAGAACCGCACATTTCGCAGATAATGTTACATCCCCGAAACCGAGGAAGCATTCAAATTTATAAATGTTCTTCTTTAATATGTCAGAAATATACCCTCAGTTTATTGACTGATGGACAGCGTCCAATTACTTTGTGAATATGGTATATTTCTGAGCATGCTCAAAATACAGCAGGGGTGAGCGAAGCGAACATCCCACCAGTCTATTTACTGGTCCCCTGCCGTTTTTGACAAATTAAGAAATCCCTCTGCCATCGTGTTCAACTAAATCAGCAACACTGCCGGCAAGAATTGGAGTAACCCTCCCGATAGGTCTGGATCCATTTCCTGCATCTTTTGCGAGCCCATGTTCTATGAGGCCCATCATAAAATATCCCTCTAGGTCTGTAAGTAGGTTATATCTATCAAGAATCTGTGCAGCCTTACTTATAACGTGGGGATCTGCAGGTAAACTTAGGTGGTGGCTGTGAATAGGATCAGTTTCAATAATGTCCGATTCAAACACATGGGATTGTGAGGGTCCTTCATACGTAACACGGAGGTAAATGTCATCATCACTCCCCTTTCCTTGGAGAGCAGCCAATGATGCTGCATCTGCTGCCGTCATTGCAATAGTTCTCCCCTTAAATCTTCTATTAAGTATCTGAGCAACGCCTGGTGCAGTCTCGAAGGTGAGGGGAATTTCAACTTGGCCTAAATAGCCAGCAGCGCCTTTAATTGGATCATGAACTTGTACATTTCTTACCGTTAATGCATATGTGGTTCCATTCATACGACCAAAACCTCCATTTATATAAATTATAAATTTATGGAAGTGACAATTATTATATAAATATATTGTCAAATAATAGTTAAATTTATAAATTATAGCTAATTTTAGACAAAAATGACAAATATTACGCAGGAAGTGAGAGACTTTCTACATAAGACTCCTTTTATCGTAAAAGCACTGAATTATGGCATCGTAAACAACAGGGCGCTTGCTGCATACATATCCAATGAGTTAAATCTCGGATATTCTATACATGCAATCATGTCTGCTATCAGAAGGTACGAGAAGCAGCCAAAAATCTCAAGAAAAGAGATTGTCCAAGAGATTTATAGGAACTCTAAGATATCCACCAAATCCAGACTGTTAATGATTACTGTCCAAAGGCACTTTGATGTTTTGAAAAAGATCATTCCAGACATATTAGCCCATATCCATGTTTCCAAAGGAGAGGTTTTACGGATGGTGGAAGGCAGGCAGTCAATAAAATTCATAATTGATCATTCAAAAAAGGACGAGATTCTATCTTTGATACCCAAAAAAGAACTTATTGAGACAAACGAGAACCTAGGTGAAATAAACATTCATCTGGATGAAAGCCATGGTGACATCCCAGGGCTTATATCCCCAGTCCTGAACGAGCTGGCGCTTAACGACATTAACATAATCCAGTCAATTGGCGGTTATCCAGAGATTGTGATAATCATCAGAGAAGATCAAATCTCCACATCTCATGACATCATCTTGAGATTCTTGTATGCTAAAGCTTCAATCTGATTCAAACCCATCCAAAACTATTTATAAAAGCTTGCATAACTTCAACACATGAGCAAAGAAAAATTTGTATTATTGAGCCTACAGGAGGATAAGGCAAAGGAATTAGCCCAAGTCATCTCTAATGAAAGCTGCAGGAAAATTCTTGATTATCTGGCTGAGAATAACGACGCAACCGAGTCAGAACTGGCAGGCAAGTTGCAGGTTCCTATCTCGACAGTCCACTACAACCTTAAGCACCTGGTTGCCGGTGGCTTAGTATCTTCAGATGAATATCATTACAGCCAGAAAGGCAAGGAAGTCAACCATTACAAATTAGCGAATAAGTATATTATCATAGCTCCAAAATCAACCCACGGCATCAAGGAAAAGCTGAGGGCAATACTCCCTGTCGCATTGCTGGGGCTTGCCGGTGCAGGCATGATACAGGCATACAATACCCTTTTTGGCAGATCACAAGTATACGCTATGGCAACTACTACCCAGGAAGCTGTGGCAGCTCCCTTGCAGGAAGGCATATCTGCTGCCTCAAAGGTTGCTGCAGACGAAGTCTCCAGAGCAGCTGTGGCCCCCCCAGATAGTTCAGGCTGTAAACCCAGCATTATGGTTTTTGTTTGGTACCATTTTTGTTATAATTGTATTGGTCATTATTGAACTAATCAAATCAAGAGGTAAAAGATGAAAAAATTACTACTGATAACCTTAGCCTCATTATTGCTGATTGCATGTGAGCAAGCAGGCATAACTAATTTTGAGGAATGCGTTGCTGCAGGCAACCCAGTTATGGAAAGTTATCCGCGGCAGTGCAGCGCAAACGGACAGACATTTGTAGAAGATATCTCAGGTGACTCCCAGGCAAAATGTGAAGCAGTTGAAGGCACCTGGCTTGATCAATATAAAGAATGTGAGTACATAAGCGAAGCAGACTGTACTTCATTAGGCGGTTCTTTCCAGGAGTGCGCTTCAGCATGCCGGCATGATCCTACTGCAGAGATATGCACCATGCAGTGTGTCCCTGTCTGTTCATTGAATAACAGCCAGACATATGACAATGTTAAACCAAGAGAAGTCAATTGCCTGGCTGAACAGCGTTCTGCTGAAGTATGCCCCACTCTACATGATCCGGTTTGCGGTTGGTTTGATCCAAAACAGATTCAATGCATAAAATACCCATGTGCTCAGACCTATAATAATATATGTGAAGCTTGCCTTGACTCAAAAGTTCTCTCTTGGACTTCAGGAGATTGCCCATTATCACTAATAGAGCTGGCACCATACTTCCAGCAGCAGATGAACACCCAATCCATTGAGGAAATTGGACAGCCCATCGAAGGCTTTGAACCAGAGATGTATATGCAAGTCTATCCAGGAATCAAAAAATCAGATTTTGATGGCGTAAAGGCAGAGCTCGGAACATACTACTACCAGAATGGGAACCTTAATTTTGTGCTTGATGACGCTAATCCCATCCATTCAGCTGCGAGGGCTATCACTCTTGGAGGCATAATGACTCTTTTGAATCACGTGTCAGAAAGGATAATGGGGGGAGTTAATTCCAAGGAAGATATTGACAACTTATTGTTCAACCTCCAACAAGCGCCCATTGGCGGAAACCTTATGTGCGATTCAGACAGCGACTGCCTCAGATCAGGATGTTCAGGCACTATCTGCCAGCCAAAGGATGCAGAGCCTATCTATACAACATGTGAATACAAAGCAGAGTATGCCTGCTATGATGAGATAAACTGCGCATGTATTAACAATAGATGCTGGTGGGATAAGACATCTCTATTTGAGCAGTGTGTGCAGGAAGCGCAAGATAATGAGGATGTTATCATCTGAGCCTGTCGACTATATAGGCAGCAGCTAGCTGATTCTTTCTTTGCTGCCAAAGCTGCCTTCTTCTGATGCCCATGCACTCTACAGAACCACAGGTGACCATCCTATGGAAGTTTTGTGGATAATCTATTCTGGTAAATACGTTCTCGCAATAAGGGCATATCTTTTCTTCCATGCTAAATCATTGATTTTTTGCCATTATTAATCTGACCTATATAGACTATATGCTGATCACTTCAACTCAAATTAAAGCCTACTTTTCCTTATTTATATACGGCCGTATTTCTATACCTTGCGTGAAAACACGTGGAGGAAATAAGATGAAAAATATGATTGCAGCATTGCTGATGGTATTGGCAATTATACCGACAGGGTTTGCACTAGACTCTGTAACATCAGTGCCAACCTGTACAGTGACATATGACCCAATTACGCAGCAGGAGATTACCACATGCCCTAATCCAGTGCCAAGGATCGACGTAGTCTTTGTAATTGACTCAACAGGCAGCATGCAGGACGAAATACGGACAGTACAGACACATCTGACAAAGATAATCAAAGAAATTAAGTCAGGCCAGCCATCTCCTGATCTGAGAGTAGGTATAGTGACCTATAGGGATCATCCTTCAGAAGAACAGGAATATCTTTGGAGGAAACTTGATCTTACCTATGGTATGGATACAGTATTGAACTATATCTGGGATATCGAGGCATCAGGCGGCGGAGATTTGCCAGAAGCAGTAACCGACGGATTGAATGTCGCTATCAATGATATGGGATGGGGTACTGTACAGAACCAGTATGCTCCCATTAACACCAAACAGCTGATCTTCTTGATAGGGGATGCAGCTCCGCATGGTGTGGGCGCTAATGGAGACAACCACCCACAAGACATCGGATACAACTACAAAGACCTAATAGAGCAGGCAAATATGAAAGACATAACTATCTATACTGTTTCTGGTTCAGGTATAGATTCTGTCGGCATCAAAGTTTTTCAAGACATAGCTCTGAGAACAGGCGGACAATACACTCACCTTAGTTATATGAGGGAATCAGTGGAGGATTACTATGTCAGTGAAGGATTCTCTCAGACAGAGGTTGCACAGTATGTTGAGGCAGCCAAGGATGATGCTGACTACGACAGGGCTACGAACAGCATTCTGACAAACTCCTTAGGAGTCTTTACCCAGAAAGCAATGGCAGCAGAAGCGCAGGAGCTCGGTGTGGATTATACTCCTGAAGCCCCAGAAGAAACAACCCCAAATGACGACAGTTTTGGCAGCTTCCTTAGGAGCATCCTCACCAAGCTTGCCTTCTGGAGATAGTTTTTTAAATTCTTTCTTTTTCTTTTTGATTCATGGCCGTTATAGCTGTTACCGGATCAGTAGGAGCAGGTAAAACAACATTTACCAATAACCTGGCAAGGAAGCTTAAGTGTATACCTATACATCTCTCTGAAGTCATAGCAAAAAACCATCTCTCAGTAGGCTATGACAAAAAGCGGTCCTGTGACATAGTCGACATCAAGAGCCTGAACCAGTTTGTCATCAGGAATATTATCAAAAAGGCGAAGAAAGATATCATAATTGATTCCCACCTGAGTCATCATCTCCCAAAACAGTATGTTGATCTGTGCATTGTGGTCAAATGTGACCTCAAGACCCTGGCAGCCAGGCTTAAGCAGAGAGGATACGATCGCCAAAAGATACGTGAGAATCTTGATTGTGAGATATTCAATGTCTGCCTAACAGAGGCCCAGGAAAAGAAGCACCGCATAGCAGTCATAGACGCATCGAAAAGATTAAATATCGACAAGATTGCTAAAGAGCTTCAGGGGGTATTGAAATGAATCCTCAGGCAGAAGAGCTAAACAATATCATACAAAGGAACAGTCCTATTGTCTATGATCTGCTTTCAAAAAAAGGAAGGGAGATTTTCTTCCCCAAAAAAGGGATCCTTGCGCAAACAGCAGACGCCAAAGGCAAGAAAATAAATGCCACTATTGGCATTGCGCTGGAAGAAGACGGCAGCCCGATGCGTTTGAAGGCTATTGCCGCAAAGATAAAGCTGGATCCTAAGGATATCTTTCCCTATGCACCTAGCTTTGGTAAGCAGGAACTCAGGGTAAAGTGGAAGGAAATGATGTATGGGAAGAATCCTTCCCTGGCAGGAAAGGAGATTAGTCTGCCCATAGTGTCTAATGCGCTTACACATGGATTGACTGTCGCCGCATATCTATTCATAAATCCGGGAGATAAGATAATAATGCCTGACCTGTTCTGGGGCAACTACAAGCTGATGTTCCAAAATGCCTATGGAGCAGAATTTGACCTCTTTGAAACATTTGACGGAAACAAGTTCAATATTGCAGGCTTGCGGGAAAAATTGCTTGCCGTTGGAGAGAAAATAATTGTCTTGCTCAACTTCCCCAATAATCCTACTGGTTATACACCGACTGATAAGGAGGCAGCAGCTATTATTGAAGCTGTGAGAGAAGCAGCAGAGAGCGGAAAAAAAGTCTTGCTATTGATCGATGATGCTTATTTTGGCTTGGTCTATAAAAAAGGGGTTTATGTCCAATCATTATTCTCAGAATTAGCAGACCTCCACGAAAACGTTTTGGCAATTAAGTTGGATGGTGCAACAAAGGAAGATTATGTGTGGGGTTTGAGAGTTGGCTTCATAACCTATGGCCTCAAGGGGGGCAATAAAGAGCTTTATGGAGCCCTGGAAAATAAGACATCAGGAACAGTGCGAGGCAGCATATCCAACGATTCCCATCTATCCCAATCTTTGGTCTATCATGCTTTCAGTGAGCCAAAATATCAAAACGAGAAGAAGAAAAAATTCAATTTGCTCAGGAAAAGATTCAAAGCAGTTGAGAGAGTCTTGAAAGAGCACAAAGAATACAAAGAAGAATTTATTCCTCTGCCCTTCAACTCAGGTTACTTCATGTGTGTAAGACCAGTCAAGGATGCAGAGAAAATACGACAGATTCTGCTGCAGAAATATGATACCGGTGTTATTGTAGTTGATGGTCTTATAAGATTGGCATTCTCCGCAGTAAGGACTGAGGACATACCTCCTTTATTTGCTAATGTGTACAATGCATGCAAAGAGGTATATTCAAATAATAATCCACCCGGCAATGTTACCGCATTAACATAAACTATTTAAATGGCGTTCTAACTGCATTTCTGATTGAATATATAGTTTGGTGGATATAGATGAACGGAATTTTTTATGGAAACCTGGCGATAATGAGGCTGGACAAAGCTCCCTCTCATGACTCAGACAAATTGTTAGGGAGTGGAGTTTTTCACACAATCATCCAGAAGTTCATAGATTATCTCAAGAAAAAGAATTCTCCGTTATTGGCTGTTTTCCCTAAAGAGGGCAATGAAGCAGATCTCTTGATCAGCTTGTTTAAGGGACTGGCTAAGCAGCCACTGGATGCAGTCATAAAGCAGAACAAGGAACTATCTACCTTTGGCAAAGATTCCTATGCATTATCCCGACTCGTAGAAGCTACCTATAGCTTCTGGATCAAGCATGAACGGTTTCTTATCTATGAAGCTAAAGATCACCATGAATTCAGGGATAAGATCGGGCAGACCAAGTTTGATAACCTGATTGAAGGCATGAACAACGCAATAAGGAAGGTGTACCGGACCATAGAAGAGAACTGTTCTGGCGAGCACATCCATGTATTCAGGCAGGTCCCTGCCGGCTGCAAGGTTGGCATGGTCGTTACGCCGCATTCTCCTAATCTGAAAGCCGCAATATACCATCCGCTTGCTAACATAAAGAAGATCAATGAGATCATGATTGAACCTCCCTTAATCATCAATCCGCCAAGCAATAAACGAAGAGGCATGTTTACTGAAGTTCCTTCAAATCCACTGAAAAATGTCGACTTTAAACCCGAGGAATGGCTATGTTACCCTGCGCAGGTCGGACCAAAGATAATACATCTATACTTCAATATTAAATTCATCTCAGTCACAACTACCGTAGCCAATATGTTTGATCTGGTTGCTGACGACAAGCTTGAACAGAAGCCGGATGCAATATACGCTTATGGTGTTCCTGCGAAGCATCTCAACTCGCTTGCAGATCCTCCTACGGTATTTTATGAGGACAAGGAAGAGGGCATATTGGTAGGTGCAGTGCCCGACACCCCAGAATTCGGCTTTTTCGGCTATATTAAAAAGATGATGCTGACTTTACATAACATCCTTATCATGAAAGAAGGTAGTTTGCCTGTACATGGTGCAATGGTCAAAGTAATGCTCAAGAACGGTGTTTCAAAGAATATCGTTATAGTTGGCGATTCAGGAGCCGGCAAGTCAGAATCATTAGAGGCTTTCAGAAATTTGGCTGATGAATATCTGCAGGACATGACTATCATCTATGATGATATGGGTTCAATGAAATTGACTTCAGAAGGCATATTGTCCTATGGCACCGAGACCGGAGCATTTGTAAGACTAGACGATTTAGATCCAGGCTATGCCTTTGGTGAGATGGACAGGGCAATCATTTCATCTCCGAGTGAGGTTAACGCTAGATGCGCAATACCAGTTACCACACTAAAAGAAGTCTTGCGTGGTTATCCAGTTGATTATTTCCTTTATGCTAATAATTATGAGGAAATAAGCTCAAGCAAGCCTGTTCTGCAACTATTCAAGACTCCTAAGGAGGCTATGGCAATTTTCAAAGAGGGCAAACGGAAGGCCAAGGGAACTACCTCTGAAACTGGTTTGACAACAACCTATTATGCAAATATCTTCGGCCCCACCCAACTGATGGAGCTGCATGAGAAATTGGCTCTAAACTATTTCCAAGCTCTCTTCAAAGAAAAGGCAGTTGTCGGGCAGCTGAGGACACGCTTAGGTGTCGCTGGCATGGAATTCGAAGGTCCGAAAGAAGCTGCTAAAGCTCTTTTTAATTCTATAATGAAATTGGTATAATTTATAAATCGACCCAAAAGACTTCTGATAAAATGACTGAAAATTGCGGCAGTAGCATGAATACAAGGGACCAATCTAGGCCCCATGTGTATATAGCACGAGTACCTCTGGAGGAACTGTGGCATCCAGGCAACAGATACTGGGCTGAATTTAGGGATGTACATGATGGATGTGTACAATCTACTGAACCATTATTCTCTTATTTTCCTCTTGAAGTGGCTAGTATGAAGGCAAAGGCCGCTGCAAGAGCTAAGGGAGTTTTAGTATTTCAAGACGAAGCATTTAGGCCTACCTTTGAACCTGGATGTTCCTATACACATTAGTAATCCTAAAACCCGGGAAGACTTCAACAAATATTATGATTTAAGGTTTCGTATTCTCAGAAAACCATTGTCTCCAGAGAGACAAAGAGCAAGCGCATATGAAACTACATTGACCTCTTCTATTCCACACAACGCACAGATAGAAGTAAGAATATCTGGCTATACAAAAAATCATCCAGACATTGGAGTTGCACCAGTAGTAGTCGACAATCAACTGCTTGGATTCGGAGTGAGCGCAAAAAAATTTGGCGCAGGATACACTGGAATGAATCAGGACATTGTAGATCTGGCCAAGCAATCTTTTTTTCTAGGATATATTTAAATAATCTCTGTGTTTTTCTTTCTGCATGAAAAAGAATCTGTCCTCCATAGAGCTCCATTTCCTCCTGCCAGAGCTGAAGCAGTTGGTAGACCAACGGATAGACAAGATCTATCATCCTACCAAGCAAGAATTGGTGATTCAGTTCCACGTAACCGGCAAAGGCAAGCGCATCCTGAGGCTGATTGCCGGCAAATTCATCTACTTTACGCAATCAAAAGAGCCGGCAGATAATCCTTCAGGTTTCTGCATGTTTCTCCGAAAGCATTTGTCAAATGCCAGGCTGAAGTCAGTGCACCAGCTTGAGTCAGAGCGCATTGTGCAGTTCACCTTTGAGAACAAGGAAGGGGCCAAGAACCTCATGGTGGAATTGTTTAGCGAGGGCAATTTCATTGTTACTGATGATAAGAACATCATCCTATCTGCTATAGAATTCCATACCTGGAAAGACCGGGAAGTGAGGGTTAGGCTTCCGTATGAGTATCCTAAACGGAAATACAATATCTTCCAGCTTGCTCCTGATGATCTCAAGGATGTCTTGGAAAATTCTTCCAAAGAGAACACAGTCAAGGCCCTTGCCGTTGACCTTGGTTTTGGAGGTACTTATTCTGAGGAAATTTGCCTGATAGCCGACATTGATAAGAACAAGAAGCCTGATGCCAAGGATGCTCCTAAGTTATGCAAGGCAGTTTCAGAGCTGTTGACAAGGAAAATGCATCCGATGATAGTTGATGAGGATGTTGTTCCTATAGAACTTGCAGTGTATACTTCCCCCCAACAGGAATTTCCTACTTACAGTGAAGCTTTGGACGCATATCTGACCCAATTCAAGGACTTCAAGAAATCCCCCAAGGAGAAGCAGATGGAGAAGTTATCCAGGATTATTGAAACACAGAAGAAGAAAATTGGAGAATTGGGGCAGCAGGAACTGGGAGTCAGAGCTATTGGCGAGCAGATCTACCAGAACTATGCGCTTATTGCGGAAATACTTACTGAGGTCAATAAAGCTTCTGAGAAACACAGCTGGAAAGAGATTCAGGAGAAATTAAAAGGACATAAGATAATAAAATCAATCAACACCAAAGATAAAAAAGCAATGGTGGAGATATAACTTTTTAAAAGTTTATTTACAATAACAATCTTTATATATTAGTTAGGATAACCTAACTTTATGTACACTAAAAATAAGGAAGATTATCTAAGGGCGCTGTACTTATTAAAAGAAAGGAAAAATGAAGTTAAATCTGTAGATATCGCGAGTTATCTTCACATTTCAAAGCCAAGCGTTTCTGAGATGGCTCGGGAACTCGACAAGGAAGGTTTGATTACCTACAAAAAATATTCAAAGTTGAGATTTACGCCAAAGGGAAAAAGGATTGCAGAAAAATTAACATCAAAACATCGCCTAATAGAGCTTTTTTTAAAGAATATCCTAAAAAATGATCCTCATAAGGTGCACGAAGAAGCGCACAAGCTAGAGCACGCTTTTAACGATGAATCAATCGAAAAACTAAGAAAATTACTCGGAAATCCAAAAATTGACCCGCACGGAAAGCCGATCCCGAGATAACTTCTACAAAATGAAAAAATCAAAATTAAATTTAGGAATAGCAGTATTGTTTACGGTAGCTGGAATGCTATTTACATTCCTGCCGCATGAATTGCATGAATCAGTGACATTTGGATTAAGCATCCCTCATTTTCTTCATGTGATTATGGGAGTTACTATAGCCGGAATTGGATTATTTTTTATTTTCTATTCTACAAAACAAGAAGCATTCAGATTCCATATTGACAAAATTAAAAATAATGTAAAGAAACCCGTGCCCTTGCTCATAATCCTGTTTTTGATAGCTGGTTTTGCAACTCTACAATACGCTACAAAAGATGTCAAGGCAGAAACAGAGTTTGACCATCTGAAAGAAGCTGCAGAATATTGCACAAATCCGGCAGATACAGACCCCCGATGCGTCAAATCATTTGAACAATCAAGAAATGACAGTGAACATATGCAGGCTCAAAAATCGGCCCAAGAAAATATAGGGATTGTCGGAAAATATGGAGAAGATGACGGATTTAACGCAACGGAGTATTTGTCAACTTGGAACTATAACAATCTTCCTGTAAATGAAAGAAGCAAATATTACAGAGAGACCATGAGAGAAGATGGCAACGTATTGAGGGAATATTGGATTACCGCAGAAGACAAGGAAATTGAAATCGCTCCGGGAGTTTTTTTCCCGGCATGGACCTATAACGGACAGGTTCCGGCACCAACAATAAGGGCGACAGAAGGAGATAGGATACGAATTCACTTCACAAACAAGGGATCAAAGCCCCATACAATGCACTTTCATGGATTTCACCCCTCAAGCATGGATGGCTCAATGCCAGAAGACTTTGTATACCCTGGGCAGAACTTTACTTATGAATTTGATGCAGACCCATTCGGAGTTCATCTATTCCATTGCCATTCTGTTCCACTAAAGCAGCATATAAGCAAAGGTCTTTATGGTGCATACATTGTTGACCCTAAAAATGACACCAGACCAAAAGCAGACAAAGAGCTCGTTATGGTGATGAATGCATTTGACACAAATCTGGATGGAGAAAATGAAGTGTATGCAGTCAACACAAAAGCATTTTACTACGCGCTAAATCCTATACCCGTAAAGAAAGGGGAATTAGTTAGGCTATATTTGATAAACATTGTGGAATTTGACCCCATTAACTCATTTCATCTTCATGCAACTTTCTTTGATGAATACAGAACCGGAACAAAAAAAGAGCCGAATGCTTACACAGATATTGTGTCATTTGCACAGGCAGAAAGATCGGTTTTGGATGTACAATTCAGGTATCCTGGTATGTACATGTTCCATGCCCACGTCTCAGAGTTCACCGAGCTTGGTTGGATGGGATTTTTTGAGGTAACAGAATGAAAAAGATAATCTTATCCCTTATGGCTTTTTTGCTCTTAATCGGTGGATGCTCTCAAGAAAATCCAGGCGGCGGGGAAATCATTGATGGAGATTTTAAGGAATTCAAGATTACGGCAACGCAATTTGCTTTTGAGCCGGAGACAATCGAAATAAGCAAAGGAGATAAAGTAAGATTGATTGTTACGAGCATGGATATACCGCATGGGTTTTCAATCCTGGAGTACGGAATTAATGAGAGGCTTAATCCCGGGGAGCCTGTTGCGATAGAATTCACCGCAGACAAAGAAGGAGAATTTACAATGTTTTGCTCCTTATATTGCGGCTCAGGACACAGCAAAATGAAAGGAAAGATACTTGTCAAGTAACATGGAAGATTCACCAGAGAAAAAAAGCAAGGTAAAATTTTTGATAAGGGTTTTATTGCCCCTTATACTGTTAGGGATTCTTCTCCTAGTTTTTGTCGAATTCGGCCCATTAGGAGTGTTCAAATCATCAGTTGTTCCAATAGAAAATATTTTCATACAACGAGTCGTTTTTTCACCCGAGCATATTTCACTAGAAGTGTTTAATGATGGTCCTGAGCCAGTTACAATAGCACAAGTTTTGGTAAACGATGCGTATTGGCAGTTTGAAATGCTTCAAAGCACCACACTTGAACCTTTAGAAAAGGGAACAGTTGAAATAAACTATCCTTGGCTGGAGGGAGACTTTGAAAAAATAACGTTAGTATCGAGAAATGGCGTTACCTTTGAAAAAGAAATAGAAGTTGCTTCTATTACTCCAACATTCAACAGCTTTTATCTGAAAACATTTGCGCTGCTCGGAATTTACGTTGGTGTGATTCCTGTTCTTTTGGGGTTGCTATGGCTTCCCTTTTTGAGAATGCTAAATGAAAGATGGTACAGTTTTTTGCTTGCATTGACTGTCGGATTGCTTATATTTTTGGGATTTGATGCGCTTGCGGAATCATTTGACCTTTTGGAAGCTATACCCAATGCATATAACGGAATGGGAATACTATTAATCGGATTTACTTTGTCCATCCTTACTTTATCCGCCGTAAGCTACAAGTCAGAGCACCACAGGCAAATCAAAGGTGAGCATTTTCAAGCTTTAATTTTCGGTTATTTGATTGCATTGGGGATAGGGTTGCATAATCTAGGGGAAGGGCTTGCGATAGGAAGCGCATACGCAGTTGGTGAGGTTGCATTAGGAAGTCTCCTTGTCATCGGATTTATGATTCACAATGTTACTGAGGGAGTTGCAATAGTTGCTCCATTGACCAGATTTGTAAGGCAAGTGGACAATTTCTACTTCCATCTTGCCATAATGGGACTATTGGCAGGAGCGCCTACCATACTCGGGGCGGTTATTGGTGGTTTTGCATACTCTCCTGCCTTAGCGGTGTTGTTTTTCTCTATAGGGGCAGGCGCAATTTTTGATGTTTCGTATGACATAATGCGCTACATGGCAAAAGGAAGGTGGATGTCTTTATTCACCATAACAAACGTCTTCGGATTTTTAGCTGGACTTTTGATAATGTATGGAACCGGGTTTCTAGTTTCGGGGTAATCCGAGTTCGGTAGGAAATAGTGCCAACCTCAACTTTTTCGTAACCTTTTTAAATAAAACCACACTTCTTAGGCTTGGACGGTCATAGGGGCCTGGTTCACCGGATCTCATTCGAACTCCGCAGTTAAGCAAGCCTCCGTTCCTAGTTGTACTGCGTTAAGCGGGAACCTAGGGAAGCTGTCCACCTTTTCTATTTAACTTTAATAAAAGCCAATTTTATAAATGAAGATTCATTCTCCTTGTTTATGAATATCGTTGTAGGAACCGGAATAGGTGGCCAGAGGCAGATCCTGACTGCTCTCCGGGATGCAGAGTATGATGTAGTAAGCACAGGCAGAGCATGGCCAAGAGACCATTACGTTTATTTCAATGGAAGATATATCAAAAGCGGCTCACCAGGCAGCATAGATGGCAACCCGTTTGGTGAGGGTGGAAATATTGTGCCTGGACACGGTTTTCTCTTGGTGTCTGACATGGTGCATCTTCATAAGCAGGTATCTACACCTCCACAACCTACCTATTCACAAATAAAGGAAGCAATCCTAGCAGAAGGAAGAAGACAATTCCCCGATACTAGGATTTATGTAGCTCCCACAGGGTATTTTCATGGCAGCAAAGGCCATAGTCATATCGATATGTTCACCTTATTGCTCCCTGTTCGAAGACTTCTGATAGTAGACACGTACTTTGGCAAGGGAGCCGGAACGGCAAGAGAATATGATGCTATTGCAGAGCAGGAAGCGTTGAGATTAATAAGATTTGATGGTTCAGCAGATGGTGTGTGGTATCCTTTGAATGGGCTGGTGTTGTCAGGAGATATCACTGCAGTTGACCGCAAAGCAAAATCCCTCATCAGATTGTTAGCTGATGAAGGAGTTCCCATAATTAGAGTGGACATGCCACAACATGAGCATCCAGCTGGCAAAATCAATTGCCAGACCAATACCTTTAATCCAGATAAGATATCTTTAGACCAATTGTTGAGCTGATTTTATAACAACTTTTTTAAAGGATTCTTCTTTCTTAATAGCCATGAAAATAGCAGTTATCGGAGCAGGTTGGGTTGGCCTGGTAGCCAGCGCCTGCCTTGCAGAGATGGGCAATCAAGTTACTTGTATAGATATAGATACAAAAAAGATAGACGCATTGAAGCAAGGTCACATCCCTATACATGAGGATAGCCTGGATGATCTTCTGAAGAAAAATAAGATTACCTTTACTACAAAAGCAACAGATGCAGACATCACATTTATTGCAGTTGGCACACCGCCGAAGAAAGATGGTAGTGCTGATCTAAGTTATGTGGAACAGGCGGCAAAGAGTGTACTCAGCCACATCATAGTCATCAAGAGCACAGTTCCGGTAGGGACCGCAGAGCACATTTCCCGATTGACCAAAAAAGTCGTTGTCTCAAATCCAGAATTCTTAAGAGAAGGAAAAGCAGTCCACGACTTCCTGAATCCGGATAGGATAATCATCGGAGCAGATGATGAAAAAGCAAAGAATGTGGTAGTTTCCCTTTACAAACAACTAAACAAACCGATTATCACGACCAATTCAAAGACCGCAGAACTCATAAAATACGCCAGCAATGCAATGCTCGCTACCCGGATATCATTTATAAACCAACTAGCTTCTTTATGCGATGAATTAGGCGCAGACATCGAAAAAGTCTCAGAAGGCATGGGTTTAGACCCGAGGATAGGCCCGAAATTCCTCCATGCTGGCATCGGCTATGGTGGCTCATGCTTTCCCAAGGACATCAAAGCGCTGATACATACTATGCATGAGCATGGATGCAAAGCAGACATTCTCGAAGCAGTTGAGCAAGCTAACGAAAGGCAGAAACTCATCTTAGTCAAAAAATTGAAGAAAGAGCTTCCGGATCTTAAAGGAAAGAAGATTGCAGTGTGGGGTTTATCCTTTAAACCAGAAACAAATGATATCCGGCATGCCCCCTCATTGACCATCATTGAGAAACTCAAGGAAGAAGGAGCAGATGTCCACGTATATGACCCAGTCGCCATGGAAGAAGCGAAGAAAGTCCTGAAAGGAGTGGAATATGGCAAGGATCAGTACCATATCTTGCAAGACGCTGATGCTCTTTTGATAGTTACCGAATGGAAAATCTTTAGGGATTCTGATATGCAAAAGATAAAAAAACTTATGAGAACGCCCATCATCATAGACGGAAGGAACATCTTCAAATACATGGATGGCTTCAATTATCATGGCATTGGCAGGTGAAAAAATCAAGGCAATAATCTTATGTGCAGGTTACGCCACGAGGCTCTACCCCCTCACCAAAGACAGGCCAAAACCATTGCTCGAAGTGGCTGGAAAGCCGATTATCGAGCATATCTTGGCAAAGATAGAAGAATTGGATTCTGTGGATGAAATTTTCATAGTTACCAACAACAAGTTTGAGAAAAACTTTGTAGAATGGAAAAAAACCTTCTCCTCAAAAAAGAAAATCACCATCATCAATGACCGAACCACGACCAATGAAGACAGGTTAGGCTCTTTGGGTGACATAAAATATGTCATCAGGCAGGCAAAGGTACATGATGATCTCCTGGTCATAGCTGGGGACAACCTATTTGAATTCTCCCTAAAACCCATGGAACAGCAGTTCAAAAAGAAGAGAAAGGCCATTGTGGCATTGTATGATGTGAAAAACAGGGAATTGGCAAAGCAATATGGCATTGTTACCTTAGACAAGAACAATAAGATGATCAGTTTCATCGAAAAGCCAGAAAACCCACCATCTACTCTATCTTCAACAGGAATCTATTTTTATCCTAAAGAAGTTATTCCTTTGCTCCTTGAGTATGGTTCCCATGGGGAAAATACTGACAAAGCAGGAAACTTCCTCCAGGATCTCCATAAGCAGCATGATGTATATTGTTATGTTACCAAACAAAGGTGGCTCGATATCGGATCACACCAGCAGTTAGAAGAAGCCCAAACAACATTCAAAGCATGAAACCGAAGATTTCTGTGGTCATATGTGCGCATAATGCAGCCAGGACTATTGAAAAGACGCTTATATCTCTAAAAAATCAGGTCTTTAAGGACTTCGAGATCGTAGTTGCAAATGATGGCTCAACCGACGATACAGTAAAAATAGCAGAAAGATATGCCCGAGTCATCAACATGAAGAAGGCTGGCTTATCTGCAGCAAGAAACATTGGCATACGAAACTCAAAAGCAGACATCGTGGCGATCATAGACGCAGACATAGAAGCATCTAAGAATTGGCTGCAGACCATATACGATGGCTTGAAGAATGAAGTTGCAGTTACGGGCCACACCAACATCCCGAAATCAACCTACTTAGGGGACTGTATATCTGCTTTAGGCTATCCAGGCGGCGCTCACTTAGGATTCCAGAATATGTGGCCAGTTGACAAGCAGGGATACACAATCCACATGTCTGGCGGCAACTGCGGTTTCAGGAAAAAAGTTATTCAAGAGATCGGCGCCTTTAACAAAGAACTGACCATAACAGGAGATGATGCTTTTCTTTCGACCAAGATACTTAAAGCTGGATACAGGATAAAATTCCTTCCTGACATGGTCATCTGGCACGAACCCAGAAAAAGCTTGAAGAGCTTCATCCGTTGGCATTACACCAGGGGAAGAGGAAACTATCTCTTCAAGAAACAGGTCAAAGGAGTGAACAGATACATCAAGCTAAGGCTATGGTCATCTTGGAACATCATCAAGAAGTATTGGTTCACGCCTAAAATATTCCTTATCATACCTTTATTGGTAATAAGTTTTGTGGCGCAGTATGTGGGGTATATAGGTGCGGTGATGCATAAAGGTGCGAATTGAAAAAGGACGAAGCTCTGGTTTCTCTATATAATGATGACATAAGTTTAAATAAAAGCATTCTTTCATTCTTTCCGGGGGTTGTAAGATCAATAAGAGATTCTTGGCACTATTGATTATTACGTTAATCGCTTCTTTAATTGTTTCTGCTTTGGATAATAGTACTTCTGCTTTGGCCCAGCTTCATAAACAAAAATTAAATCAAAAAACCGAAGACTACTTCACTAATGTTAAATATCCGACACAAATCAAGAATTATATCATACAGTTCAACAATGAGATAGACTACAACAAGCTGTCCTCTGTTTCTATTGACAAAGAAAACAGCAAGTTCAGGATCGTTAAAGTGCATGGCACCGCAGAGCATGTCGCTAGTCTGTTGGCCGATTCTGAGATAAAATATATCGAACTGGAGCAGGATATCCATACATTGTCAGAATCCGTCCCCTATGGTGTAGAAAAGACTAACGCCCCTCAGGTCTGGAGCGCTGCAAAAGGAGATGGCATCAAAGTGGCTATCTTAGACACCGGCATCTCCCCCCATAATGACTTGGAAATTGCTGGCGGAACTTCGGTTGTCGGCGGAAATTACACAGACAATGATGGCCATGGAACTTCTGTTGCAGGAGTCCTGGCAGCTGTTATGGATGATCAAGGCATAGTCGGCGTCGCTCCTGGCGCTGGCATCTACGCTGTCAAGATCATGGATGGCTCCTCAGGCCAGTTATCTGATGCTATTGATGGCGTGCAGTGGGCCATTGATAATGATATGGACATAATCACCATGAGTTTTGGTATGGAAACCTACTCGCAGATATTCAAAGAAGCCTTACAAGAAGCCTATGCAGATAACATCCTGCTGATAGCCTCAGCAGGGAACAACAATGGCGATGTATTGTACCCTGCTGCATATGCTGACGTAATTGCAGTAGGCGCAACGGATGAAAATGACGAAAGAGCTTCTTTTTCAGCACATGGACCGGAACTCGAGATCATGGCTGCAGGAGTCAACATAAACTCAACTTCCTCTGGCGGATATGCAGTGAGCACGGGCACTTCCTTAGCAGCACCTCACGTAGCTGGTGTTGCTGCACTGCTAAAAGCTTACAACATATCCCTCACAAACAATCAGATCCGGGCTAAGCTGAGGAATGATGCGCTTGACCTGGGGGATCCTGGGCAGGATGATTACTATGGTTACGGCCTGGTCCAAGCCAACTTGGAAGGCACCAATTATACCTTGTCTAACATGAGTTATTTCTACGAAATCTACAATATAACCGATTATGGGACTCCAGATGAAGATTACCTATTCTGGCTGAATGGAACTGGAAGCATAGACGATGTCGATTTTCCGATTGGGATGTATTTGATTAAGGAATATCTCACTGGTGGCATATCTGAGAAGAAGATTAATGTTACTGATGATGGAACCCTGCTCTTGTTGACCGACTATATTGATTTTGATGATGATTACACTTTCAATAGTACAAACGGGGCTGATGATGGCGTTGTTTGGAAAAATGGCGGTCTGGATATCGAAATATATTGGGATGGTGGGACAATATTGTCTGATTGCTATGATTGGGGAGATGACGGTACCGCTGACGAATGTTATGGCGATCAAAGTGATATGTACCTATGTGCTGAATATTCAGCAACTTATTTAGACTGGTGTACTGATGCTGACCCCGGCTGTCTGACCTTTGGCAGTGTGGGAGAGCATACCCTTCCTACCTCAGCATCAAAATCAGTAGATGTGGACTCTCTATTTTGCCGCTATCTTTCGGGCAGTTACGGTACAAACGGCCAGGCAGTAAAAACATATTACATTTGTAACTATCGGCAGTATATTTGCAGTAGCTCCTCCCAATTCCAGGATACCTGCATTACCACAACAGGTCCCGACTATGTTTTTAATGCATACACCTGCCCTTCTGGATACTATTGCGATGCTGGCCAGGACGGAGCAAATGCCGACTTTGGAGCAAGTGGAATTTCACTACCCCAAAATCCATGCAGGTTTAACAGCACCGCACCAAAATGTAACGGCTCAATAGAGGTTATAATAGAAGATTTAGATGGATATGGCATCAATGATTCTAGAATATATGTTAATAGCGCTTATAATACTTCAATATCTAATTCAGTTAATGCAGAAATTAACATCAACAATACTGTTTGTGGTATTAGCTATTCAATTTCTGCTTATTGTCCAGATAATGTTACATTATGTGGGACTAGTAGCAGAACAATTGACACTAAAGAAGATCATGATTCTATACTCTTCACTTGCGATATGTGTGCTGGAAAAAGGGATTTATGGATAGAAAGCAGCGAAACTTCATTTAAAAAACAATCTAACCAAATTAATGTTTCAACTATAGTCCATTCCAGCAACGTTTCAGGCAGTAATGTTAAAGTTTACATCTTCACTTCATTTTCAAATAGGAAAGAGATAACGATATCACAGGTTGATACATTCTCGACCTACAATGTGTCAGCATTGATTACAGCTGAAGAAGGAGAGCTGGTTACAATCTATGCCGATGCATCAGATGTAATAGAAGATGAAGTTGATGAAGGAAACAATGTAGTCCAGAAGCTTAACCTTCCAAAAGTCAATGCATATATCACAGTTGATACAGGTTTAGGCTATTTTGTAGATAGTACAATAAAAGATTATCTTAAAAACTATGTTAACTCAAAAGATTCAGAAGGAGATGCAGATGTTCTTATTTACATAGGAAGAAAAGCCATACCTTCTCAACAAAATACTTACACATTAAGCTACCTTAAATGGGGGCTAAGGAGCTTTAATGTAGAATACAACGGCAAATCCGAAGATATGGCTTATAATGGCATTGTTGGCAAGTTTACAAACCCTTCTGACAACAAAACAAGGATATTTGTTTATGGCAACAGGATAGACGGAGCATTGGCAGCAGTAAAAAGATTAATCTCAGAATCATCTAACTTCCTTGATTCAAACATATTTGAAGATGATTATGTAATCTATTTATCAAAAGAAGACCTAGAAGCGATCAAAGTGTTTGATTTCCTGCATACTGATGAAAATGAATTACATTATATGCAGTCTACAACTGGTTTTGCCGATATCATCGAAAATGTATTGAATGATGTTACTTATGATTTATCTATTAAGAGAGTAAAAACCTTATCCGGAACATCTTATGGCGAGG